>NZ_QRKJ01000012.1:0-22999 GCF_003471905.1 Collinsella sp. AM16-21 | reverse complement strand
GGGACTGGCTCGCCCGCTTTTTTATCGCGCTAGCGCTTCTCTGGGATCGACCTAAGGCGAGTGAACCATAAGGCTGCGGCACCCGAGGTCAGAAGCGCGGTGATGCAGGCGGCGATGGGAACTGATCCTGTTGCCGGTAGGTCCTGCGGTAGGGTACAGCGTTGAATGACACGGTCCTCGTCATGTGACTCAAGTTTATCGCCGCCGCCGTTGCGGCAAAGATCGACGCGCGCGCTGTTGGTGAGTGCGGTTTGGGGCGTATAAGCCGACGTTGCCTGCATGTGCACGGCTGCGCCCCGAGCGTCTGTGCCAAGGATTGCTTTGGCATCGTCAAGGTCGTCGTGCTCATCTTTGAGATCATCACGGGTCCAAGAATCCACATCGCTTCGAGTCGTAAAGTCGGCGGCTACTGCACCGTATTCAATGCGAATGCCCGTTACGACGGTATTGGATGCAAGGTCAAGTTCTTTCGCCTCGAGTGTGGTGGATTCCGTGGTCGAGACATCCGCCTTCCAGAGGTGCCAGCCGTCGTAATCGACGAGGCGGCAATCCTCACCCAGACTCTCTTTTACTTCGTCGGACTCAAGCCAAGGATTTTCGTGCCCATCGTCAAGCGTCGCGTTTGCCGGCCCATCGACGTCTGTCGAGTCCAACGGCGTCGTGCGATACCACACGTTGCACAGACCGTTGAGGTCGCCGATGGCGACGGGGGTTTCGATTGAGACGAATCTCGCCGTGCCGTCTTTGGCACACTCAAGATCATCGGTAATTGTGAACTCATCAACCCGGGTAGCTGAATCGTTTCGAGCGTCGATGGTATAGGAGAAAAGTCCGTCCGTATTGGTTTGCGTTGCGGCGCGATTTTTACCATCGCCGTTGGCCAGCAGACCCTTCCCGATAGGTTGGACAAGCTCCTGACGCTTGTCGACCTGTCCTTTGATCTCGATGGGCGCATCCTTCATCGCGACAGATTGGACTTCTCCCGTATCCTTTATTTCAAACGTTATCTCCTCGGCAAGGTCATAGGTCCGCGGAGACATCATTTCGCGCAACGAGTAGGTGCCGGGTGCAAGATGTTCGACGCGGTGCGGCTTGTCGGATGAGGTCCAGGAGTCTATTTCGGTTTTATCGGGACCATATAAGGTGAGTTGTGCGCCTTCCACTTCCTGCTCACCGCTTGCATCGACCTTGGAGATATCAACCTTAGTGTAATCGTCGGATACGTTAAGCCGTGCTTCCACAACGGGCGTTTTCTGGTCGGCATAAGCGAGGTCTACGATATGGGGCGTTCGGTCGAGCAGGAAGCCGGCCGGCGCTTGAGTCTCGACAACCTCGTAGCGTGCGGTGCCAGATCCCAGCGGGAGGTCGTCCGCGCGTGCTTCTCCAGTTTCATCCGTTGTGACGGTAGCAACAGTCTCACCGTCGAGCGCGGCAATGCTACCGTCGGGGCGCACGATATCACCCGAGGCACGGATCTCAAAGATGGCGCCCGCTAGGCTGCTGCCGTCTACGGCATCGGTTTTAACGATCCTGATGTTTCCGGTCGCGGCGTGGTCATAATACGAGGCGATTGCAACGGGCGTTAGGTTCATGTCGGCGGGTATGTTTACCTTGATCTCTTCGCCGACAAGATAGGGCTCTTTGGCCGAGGTTTCGCGTACATAATAGGTGCCCGGCACGAGCGATTCGGGCAGTGTGACGGTCCCGGTCGCGTCAGTCGTAAAGGTGTCCATTACGTTATGTGCTGGATACCAGCAAGTTTGTGAGACAGGTTCGTGATTGCTGTCGAGGAGTTGGAAGGTGAATCCGGCTAGTGGAACAGAAGCGCCTGTTTGGGCATCGCGTTTTACAATCTGGAGATGCGTCGACAGAGCGTGGTTGTCCACGATATATTGAAGCTCGGCGCCGTCGGAAATCTGATTGGCCCCGACGGTCCATTCCCCTGCACGTTTAAAACCCTCGGGGACGGTTTCCGGAACCTCGCGAACCGTGTAGCCGGCGCGGTCGTATGGGATGGCTCCGTGGACACCGGCGGGTCGCTTGCCTGCGCCAAACCATGCTTCTGACTGATCTTTGGTGGAGGCAAAGCCATAGATGTTTGTGGTCAGTGTGCCAACAACCTGCTGAGAGCTGTTGCTGACAACCTCAAAGACAACACCTCCCGCCGGCTGCTCCAGGCCGGATTGGTCGCTATTGCCGTAGTCCTTGAATTTGGAAATCTCAAGGTCAAACGCAATGGGGATATCGGAAACGCGAGATTCGATCTCGACCACGCCTGAATCGCCGAGCTGGTCGGCTCCAACGGTATAGGTCCAGCTGTCGTTGGATGGCAGGTAGCCCTCGGGGGCTTTTGATTCGTAGATGGTAAAGGTTCCTAAGGGGACATCGGCGAGAGTGGCCCGACCGCTTTCGTCGGTCGTGAGGATTTGCGCCCATCCAGGGGTTGATTGTGATACGCACACGAATTCTGCTCCTGCGAACGAAGCTCCAACTTGGGGGCCTGCATTCGTCGCGGCATCGAGCTTTGCGATGCGCAAGGTAATGGTGCCAGGTTGTTCATCAATGGCGACCCGCCCGCCGTCATTCCCCGTGGTAAAGGCAATACGATCGTGGCGGGGGACATAGCCGGCCGGCGCCTTCGTTTCAACTAGGTAGTATGCCGTGTTGGGCAGAAGTACTGCCTGCGCTCGACCGTTGCTGTCCATCTGGACGGTGCCGACACGCGCGCCGCTGGCGCTCTCAAAAACATCGAATGTTGCCCCGTCAAACTCATAGGTATTGTTTCCGCTGGTAATGGCAGCGTTTGCAGACTGCTTTTGGAAGGAAACAGAGACCGTCGGCAGTACATAGAGCATGTCTTGACGTTTGCTGCCGCCCGATACGGTTCCTAAATAGCGCCGCGCGCGGTGCGGAGCGGCTTTGATGCTTCCTGATTTTGCGCTGTCGTGGAGCCATCGCGCAGCCGCCACGACTTCATCGTCGGCGGTAAAGTGCCCACTCTTGGTTTTGCCCTGAGCGGTCGTGTAGGAGTAGGTGCCGTCGACATGGGTAGTGCCGTTGAGCATCCATACGGCAAGCTGGGTGGCGGCGCGGGCGCGATCGGGTGAAAGATGGTAAGCGCCAAACGACGTGGCGGTAGGATATCCGTGACAAACGATTGCCGCGAACTCGTCGTCGAGCCACACCCAGCCTTGATCAAAGTTGAGCCATGGGCCGCCCGGCTTGGTGGGGCCGGGGCGCTCCTGGTTCATGCAGTAGGCAATCGAGGCGTCTTGAGCTTCATACTTGCCGATAAAGAAGGGCCCACAATCATCGCTAATAGTGCGGAAGCCGAGCTGGTCGTAGCCATCGACGGCAAATGCGGCTCCCGGTGCCAGGCAGCCGAAAAGCAGGAAGAGGAGCAGGAGCAGCGGACCTGTTGCGATTGCGCTGTGGACAGAGTGCGTGGGTGCGTTGGACATGGCTGCTCCTTATCCCTCGTGCGCCGCACGGGGAGGCCGCGGCGCTTGGGATGAGGCTACCGCCATGGTTCATGCGGGTAGGTACCAGAAGCTGACCAAAAGCTTGCCCGATTTCTGACAAATCGAGCCCAAATACAACAATCAGATAAAAGTGCAGGTAGAAGATAGGGAGAACAGGAGGTCAAAGGTCCTCGTCTCCACAATTGACATGTTTTCCAAACGAATCTCCACAGCTAAAACAAGCATCGACACCCTTGTATCGAACAAGACAACCGCGTTATACTAGCCAACACACAAGCGGGCATCGCCAAGTGGTAAGGCATCAGCTTCCCAAGCTGACACTCGCGGGTTCGAGTCCCGTTGCCCGCTCCAGTTAAGAGCACAAGCACGGCACCATCACGGTGCCGTGCTTTTTTCAATAAAGTGCTGGGATTCGAACCCGACAGGGTGCGAGCGTTAATCAAATGTCCAAGTGTGAATTCTCACACTATGCCGTTAACCAACTTACTACGATACGCGTTGCATTTTGTTTGTGTTGAGGCTATAGGCTTAACGGCGGTTAAAAGGTCGCCTCACTAGGTGTTGGAGACAACCTTCTCGATGGCGATATCGACCTGCTCCTGTGCCAGCTTGGTAGCCTCGTTCTCAAGTTGGTCAGCCTTGGCCGAGGTGCTCACGCTCCTGTCCATAAGGTCGGCGATGGCAGATTCGACGTCCGCGCCAAGACGGGGAACGCGAATTTTTTTGATATCGATAGGGCTAAGTTGAGGCACCGAGGTTCCGTATGCGCAACGAACGACCGACGGCCTGCCAACGGTGGGACTGTTCAGAAAAGCAAGCAGGTAGCCAGTTCGAATCTTTGTAACGTCGGGATAGATTCTCAGCAGATGGTTGCTGCCAAACATTCCCTCATGATTCTCCGTGAGCAAAAGAGCTCGTCCTAGGATGCCGTACTTTTGACCAGAACATGCCATGACGAGAGTTCCCGGCTTTAGGATGTAACGCTCCCAGTTTTTAATGAGCTTGGCGTAAACAAATTTTGTCGGTTGAGTGTTAACGTCAAAGACCTCGGACACACCCACAAAGGGAACGTTGGAATCGCCATAAAACCGCTTGAAGCGAGGAAGCTCTTCGACGTCCTCTACAAGTTCAGCAAGTGGCGCATACTCCATTACGTCAACCAATGAGTCTACGGCGCTTATAGAGCCGGCATAACTGTCAGCATCAAGGCGCGATCTGTTGTCAATAACTTTGGATAAACTCACCACGCATGTTCCTGCAGGACTTTCTGCCTCACAAGCAATACCGACCTCCTTCTCCAACAGCTTAAACGCCCCGTCCCGCAGCTTCCAGGCCTCGCCGCGCAGGCGCACAGCCTCGGCAGCTTTGTCGCCGATGGCTTTGCGCGTGGCCGCATCGGGCATGATGACCGGAAACTCGTTGGCGTGGGCCACCTCGATGTGCTTGATCATGTGACCGTACTGAGACGCTCGTGCGATCTGCTTGAAGAAGTCCGTCTTCATATACGCGTAGAGCCAGCCGTACTCGTCTTGGTCCTTCGGCTCGATGCGCAACAGGTCGTCCGTGATGACCTTGTTCAGGTGATGCGGGTACACGGCGGTAACGTTGCCCACCACGCCCGAGCGCGAAAGCAGCAGCCAATCCTGATTGACGAATCTAGAATCAGCCTGGGGCACGAAAGGCGCGGCGAGCCACTTCCTCACTCGGGGAAAGTCCTCGAACACCTGGCCGGCGGTAAAGAAGGGTAGCCCTTTGCCTTCCGGCACGGTATACCCCGTCAGTCTGCTCGGCTGCCAAATGTCGGTAAGGTCACCGAGCCTCTTGTGGTTGTCGCACTGGTTGGCAAGGCGTACGAAGCCGTACCCGTCGCGCAGGTAGGTTGACGCCTCGAGCCTCACGTCGCCGCCCAGCACGGTGGAAAGTCGGACGCTCTTCACCAAAGGCGCGATCGTCATTGGTCTCGCCTCCATTCAAAGAAGGCGCCGGCGATCGCCATCGTCTCGTCGTCCACCACGCGCTCCTTCGAGGTGTGGCTGCTCTCCTCTTCGGAGCCCACGTTGCCCGTCACCGCGGTGGTCTGCTCCTGCACAATGGGGTAGCCGTCATCGTCGCGTACATAGGTGGTCTGACCACGCTTGTCGTGCCCTACGTGGTCACAGATGGCCATAAATATCTTGTAATCCTGGAAGGTACCGTCCTTGCAGTATGCCTCTTCCTCACTGTCCCAGCGTCTCAGCACAAGGACGGATGTCTGCACGCCCACGTTGGGTTGGAACGCATCCGGGTGCATGTCTACCGAACCCAGGATCTGCGCATGGCGCAAAATCCACTGGCGCACGTAGCCCAGACCCGGGTTGCCCAGGATGCCGTTGGGAATGACGAGCGCCGCCACACCCACGCCGGGCTCAAGCAGGCGGATACACCGCTCGATGAAGAGGATCTCGGGCGGCTGAGATGAGAAGAGCTTGGGTTCCATGCTCCACTCGGCATCTTCCTCGGACCACGACCAGGTGTGTCCAAGGTCGAAGGATTCCAGAATCGCCGGGTCTTCGATAGGAATCTTGGAGCCAAAAGGTGGGTTGGTCATAATCGCCGTAACGCCGTGCCCCGGCTGCAGCGCCTTATTTGCCGCAATGTCGGCGGCGTCCAGGCGCAGCGCCTTTTGCAGTTTGGGTTCAAAGCCCGAGAACGGCTCGAGCGAGTTGGCGTGGAACAGCTGTCCGGTGCCGTCGTTGTTCATAACCATATTCATCTTGGAGGCACGCACTAGGATGGGATCAAAGTCGATGCCCACGATATGCTTGGACAGGAACTCGCGCTTGCGCGCGATCAGAGCCTCTTGCTTGGCTGCTTTGCTGCGCCCGCTCACCTCGACGGAGTCTCTGATCTTCTCAAGCACGTAATTCATGGCCGTGACCAAAAAGCCGCAGGTGCCCATGGCGGGGTCGAGGATGACGTCGTTTTCGGACGGGTCGACCATCCGCACCATCATGTGGCACATGTTGCGCGGCGTGAAGAACTGGCCCTTGTCACCACGCAGGTTGGAGCCCACGATTGTCTCGTACGCGTGGCCCTTAACGTCCACGTCGCTCTCGAGCAGGGAATACATTTGCAGCTGCGCCACGATGTAGGCGAGCACATCGTCGGTTAATGCGATGCGCTCGTCGGCCTTGAAGATGGTCTCGTACGACTGCTTGACGTTTCCAAAGAGTGCCTCGATGCGCTTGCGGCACTTCTTCTTACCCGCGGCGCCCTGGCGCTCGGTTGGCGTGATGTAGAACGTTGGCGTCTCGGAGTCGCGCTCATCCTGGATTTTGCAGAAGATGATCTTGAGCAGTTCAAGGAATGCCTCGGCCTTTTGGATGCCTTGGTTTCCGGCGATGTAGTTGTGACAGCGGCGGAACGAGTACAGCAGCGAGTCACTGGCGGCGGGGCGCAACTGGTCGAAGCGCGGCGCGTCGTCGGGTACCTCGCCACCAGCATGTGGCAGATCGGGCACGGCCTCGGGGCCGCGCTTGCCGGCATCGTCCACCACGTAACGGAAGGTAAGCAACTCGTCGCCGTTGGTCCACATGCCATAGGTCGAGTTCATGCAGGCAGACGCATAGGAGTGCATTTGATCTACGCCGTCTTTTTTGCCTTTGGCCTTGGTCTTGGGGTCTTTGCACTCGACGATGATGTGGATGTTTTCCTGGGTGTGCGCTTTTCCCGGCTCCCAGATGGCGACGTCGACCGCTTTTCGGTTGCTGCCGAACTTGATCGACTCCTCGACCCCGATCTGCTCCTTCTTGTAACCGTACTCACGCACGAGGGACTTTAGGATTTCCTGGCGCACTCGCTCCTCGGGGGTGTCCCTGCGCTGCGTCACGCCGTCGATGAAGTCCAGTATAGTCTCCGGCTGGATGACCGAAGTCTTGCTCACTTGCGACATTACGATTCCGTCCTTCCAACCTTGGTGTTGGTATCAACGCGTGCGGGGCCGCCCGATGCGACGCCCATCTCGCGGCTAATCAAATCTTTAAGAAATCCCTGCTTGTTTTCCTGTGCGGAGAGGAATGACCAAATCTCCTCTTCGGCGGGATAGAACCGCAGACAGAACTGCTGGGTCTTGTCGTGCTTGTACTTACGATCGGCTCGCTTCTGAGCTTCTGACGGCATGGCACCTCCCAAGGACATAGCTTAGCCATAATAGGAATTAGTATAGGTCTACACCTATATGTAGACAAGCAAAATATCACGAATCAGCAGGTAAAGGATGATTTTTAATTAAAGAAATAGAAGCCAACAAATGTAAAAACGGCCTCTAAGACATTGGACGTTTTTACGGTTGAGGAAGGTGGAGCTTGAGAAATGATCCGCCATGAGCGCTCCCTGCCGCTCGTGCATGGAGTGGCAGGGAACTATTTTTGTTGTATGAGACTGCCGTCTCGCAAGGTTGCAATGCCCGATTGGATGTCGACTTCAGTTGGATCAACCATATGCGCTGTTGCCTGACGCTGCGCGATGCCAGACGACGGAGGATGCGTCCTATCACGACTGGTAGTCAGGCACATTCTGGGCTAGTTGCGAACTTGGCTTGGAATGTGCCTGTTTGGCAGAATCGAAATCGCGAGCCATATCACTCGACTATGTGCCACTCAGCTGCCGAAGTGCTTCCAGCGTTGGTGATGCGGCCAGCTTTCCGTAGGCTTTGGAGCAGATAGCTTACATGGTCGCCTTTTTGCTTTGCCGTAAGGTCTGCCGGCAAGGCATGATCCAGCCCTGCGATAATCTCCGCTCTTGAACATGGGCGCACGCGCAGGAGCTCCAAGATCAACTCCTTGAAGACGCTATTGTCTACGCCCTTGTTTCGCACATACTCGCTGTGGGCACCGGTGGCTGCTGCCACCTCGGCTGAGACCGTCAGTTTGGGGTAACGGCCCCTAACGAGGCCTTGTTCGTGAAGCAGACGTGACTGTTCCTTTGTGACGGGTAGTCCCTTCTGAACGAGGTCCAACAGCAGTACTGTCACCAAATCAAGATTTCGATTGCTTGCGAGAAGTCGAGAATAGTCCTCGTTGAGAACCGTACCGTACAGCGTTACGGCAACGCGCCCAATCTCAGATAGATCGTAGGTGGGCATTGGTAATAGGCGGTTGCGCTGAATATCGAAGACGTTGCGAATGCCTATGGCGTTGCGGTCCATCATGCCTGTTTTGTTCATAGCGCTTGAAAGCAGGGGGTTACGGTAGTAGGGCGGCTTGTAGCCGCTCGCGAGCGCGTTCTCTATCGTCTCGGGGATAAAGGCACCCTCGTTCTTGAATATAAGCTTGTCCTCATACTCAAGGACATTGATCTTTCCTGACATCCTGAAATCTTGATGCGCAATAGCGTTGTGGAGAAGTTCTCGAATGACTTCGGGACTGTAGCGATGCGCTTCGGTGGGAAATAGCGTCTCTTCGCGGTCGAAGAAGCGATACTTTTCGTTTCTTATCTTTCCCAGGATACGATCGACCTGCAGAATGAAGGGCGGCTCAAAGTGTTCATAGGCCATAGTGGAGCCGTCGCTCGCGTAGAGCGTCCAAGTGATGCGCGGCTCAATGCCACCCAGAAAGACACTCGATTCCGGTTTGCCCAGAAGAACGAGCGCCGCATTGCTCACGTGGCCGTGGATCACAAGCGCCATCTTGCTAAGGATAGATTCTTCGTCGAGGCTACTAACGGCAGGCTGGCTTTCTCCGAACTTTTCGACGAATTTGGAGCATGCAAAGCTAACTGCATCTGGATCAAGGTCACCGAAGTTTGCCTCGTAGGCAATCTGGCGCGACCAGTCGGGCCGGCTCTGCCCGTAAATGGCGTCGAGTTTGAACTTGGGCATCTCTACGAGGGACTCATTCTCTCGTGACCAAGGGATTCCGTGCCAAGTCGTTGGCGTTGCGAAGCTGCCAGCCGGTATCTGGAAAGCAATGACTCTTTTGTCATCAACCTCAAACTCGTAAATCTCTTCGAAAGTCATGCCGTTGTTGGTGTATTGGGCGATTTCGTGCTTTAGGCGTCGCAGGCCGACACTTGGCGATTGGGGTTCTTTACGGTAGGCGGTTCCCTTTATCTTGCGGTCGTTTGAAATGCCAAAGAAAAGCCATCCGCACTCTGCCTTGCGTAAATTGGCCTCGTTGCTGAGGGCGGAGAAATACCTGCCAATGTCCTCGAAGTCATAGTTCTGCTTTGCTGCCTTGTATTCGACGACCTCGGTCTCGACGTCTGCAATGATGCGCAGAAGTAGGGAGGGCATTTCGCTCGTTTTCCGTATCATGACACTCCATATAATGTAATTTTATCCGCAACTAATGTAATTATATCTCCTGTTACATTAGCCGCCCGTGCATAAGGCTGTAGGCCGACTGTAAGGTCATATATTTCAGTGCATATAATGTCTGTACTTTTAATTTACCTCGCAGATTAGCTGCCAGGGGAAACGGAAAATAATGTGTCTTCTTCTAATGTAATTTCGCATGTAGCTTCGCGGATAACGCGTGAAATTACATTAGTACACGGAACTATTGCCGCCTGCTGCGGTGACGCTGCTGTCCATCTTCGTTGCCCGCTCCAATTCCAAAATGTTAGGTTCATGCCTGCTGCCCATACTTGCACCTGCGCACGGTACAATGGTTGGGTTACGACCAACGTGCCAATAACCAAAAAGGAGCCGCTATGATCGATCGCTATACCCGCCCGGAGATGGGACACATCTTCTCCCTCGAGAACAAGTACGCCATTTGGCAGGAGATCGAGGTTCTGGCCTGCGAGGCCCAGGCGGAGCTCGGTAAGATCGGTATTTCCAAAGACGAGGCCCAGTGGATCCGCGATCATGCCAACTTTGAGAAGGCGAAGGTCGATGAGATCGAGGAAGTCACGCGCCACGACGTCATTGCCTTCCTGACCAACATGAAGGAATACATCGATGCCGATGTTCCCGAGGGCGACCCCAAGCCCAGCCGCTGGGTTCACTATGGCATGACCAGCTCCGATCTGGGCGACACGGCTCTGTGCTACCAGCTCACCCAGGCCTGCGACTTGATCATCGAGGACGTCAAGAAGCTCGGCGAGATTTGCAAGCGTCGCGCCTTTGAGGAGCGCAATACGCTCTGTGCCGGCCGCACTCATGGTATCCACGCCGAGCCGATGACCTTCGGCATGAAGTTTGGCTCTTGGGCCTGGGAGCTCAAGCGCGATCTGGATCGTCTTGAGGACGCCCGCAAGAATGTTGCCTTCGGCGCCATCTCGGGCGCTGTCGGCACCTACAGCTCCATCGAGCCGTTTGTCGAGGAGTATGTCTGCGAGCACCTGGGCCTGGTTCACGACCCGCTGTCCACGCAGGTTATTAGCCGCGACCATCACGCCTATCTCGCCGGTGTTCTTGCCACCACGGCGGCCACCTGCGAGCGCATCGCTACCGAGGTTCGCAATCTGCAGAAGACCGATACCCTCGAGGCCGAGGAGCCGTTCCGCAAGGGTCAAAAGGGCAGCTCCGCCATGCCGCACAAGCGCAACCCCATCACCATGGAGAAGGTCTGCGGCCTGTCGCGCGTCGTGAAGGCCAACGCGCAGGTTGCCTTCGACAACGTCGCCCTGTGGCACGAGCGTGACATTTCGCACTCCTCTGCCGAGCGCGTCGCCCAGGCCGATAGTTTCATCGCGCTCGACCACATGTTCCAGTGCCTCATCCGCGTTATCGACGGCCTGCAGTTGTATCCCGCTCGCATGATGGCCAACCTCAACAAGACACGCGGCCTCATTTTTTCCTCCAAGGTCCTGCTGGCCCTCGTCGACACGGGCATCACCCGCGAGGACGCGTACGCCATTGTGCAGGAGAACGCCATGGCAACCTGGCACGAGGTACAGGATTGCGTCTCCGGCCCCACCTTTAAGGAGCGTCTCGAGGCTGATCCGCGCTGCACCGTCAGCCAGGAGAAGCTCGACGAGATCTTTGATCCGTGGGACTTCCTCACCCGCATCGACACGGTCTTCGATCGTCTGGAGCAGCTGAGCTTCGAGTAGGGTTGACCTAATTCGACCGCCTGCGGATGCATTTCAACCATTGGCGCCTTGCCCGTTTTGGGCAAGGCGCTTTTTTCACTGCCGCATTGGCTCCCGGTAATAAAATGAACTTTACTGCTGTTTCGATGAAAGGAGGAGCGTGCCCAGACGTATCAAGCGAGTCGCCATTGTCTCGTTTACGCTCATGCTCCTTGTTGCTGCCTGTGTGGTCGCCCTGACGTATACCGTTCGAAGCAGTTCTTCCTCCTCGAATGAAGCCGACAAAGATCTCCCAGTACTCAAAATCGGCGTTACGGATAACGACCCCTATGTGTATATCGATACCACGGGCGATTACGTCGGTATCGATATCGACATCGCCCGCGAGGCCTGCAAGCGTGCGGGGCTCAAGCCACAGTTTGTCGATATTGACTGGAACGATCGCGACCGGCTGCTCAAAAACGGTGATATCGATTGCCTGTGGTGTGATTATTCTCCCTGCTATCGCGAGGATAAGTATTACTGGACCGAGCCGTATTTAACCGTGCCGGTCTCGGTTGCCGCCAAGAAAACGAGCGGCATCAAGTCCTTGGCGCATCTCGATGGAAGCAAGACCATCGCGGTGATTGCGGGCTCGGTGAGCGAACGCCGATTGCTCGCAGGGGATCTGGAAATCTCGCCGGACGTGCAAATCAAATCGTACGGTTCTGCCGAGCTCTGCAAAGCCGCCCTCGCCAAAGGGTATGTCGACTGTTGGATGGCGGACGTTCAGTCGCTTGATCGACTTGTCGCCCAGTATCCCGGCCTTTACCGCGTGTTCGCTGACAACGTTATGACGGTTGACCTTGGCGTCGCGTTTAAGGACGGCTATGAGGGGGAGTACGTCAAAAACCTCAATACCGTGCTGTTCGAGATGGATCGAGATGGCACGATTGAGCGCATTGTGGGCAAGTACAAGGCAGGGGCGACGACGGACGGGCAAGGAGCGGAATCATGACAAATGATGAGCGCCGCTTGCGCCGAAAGGCATTAGTCACCGCGGCTATCTGCGTTGTGGTCAGCGCTGTCCTGTTGGGTCTGCTGTATATGGTCGGCACGCATCGCTGTCTCGATAAAACGCTTGGGTTTGGTCAGGAAACCATGGTGTTTTTAAAAAACGCCTGCGAAAAATATGACCGATATGAACAGGGAAGAAAAACCGAAGCGACGCACAATTTGGATGCCGCGCTCGAGTCGTTTTCGACGTTCTTGCCGTCTGATCACGTTGAAGTCAACGATGACCTCGTCGAGGAGTACGTCCATACCGAGCACCTTTCGGGAATGTTGGTCATGGACGCCGACGGCCATATGGCCGCTCATTACGATATTGATGGTCGCGATCCGCTGATGCTGTGGCGAGAGGAGCTGGCCTGTTCGTCGGTCGCATCGATGTATCGAGGATCCAAGGTGTCCTACTCGACGGTCGTTGAGCGTCGCGATGTCGACTTTGCCGTGAGTGTTGTTCCGTACGGTGATGGCGTAGCGCTGGGGTATCGATCGCTTGCGCCCGAGCCCGCCGATGATTATTCGTATACGATCGCCGACGTGCTCGTGAACAACACATTCCATCAGAGCCCAACGGTGCTCGTGATGCGCGATATGCAGATCGTTTCCTCAAACGATTCGAATGTCGATCTAACCCTTGCCCGGCTTCTTGCCGATAGCGGAATTGATTGGAAAGACGAAGGCTTAACACGTATCGAATATCGGGGAAGTACCTGGTATGCCGTGCGTGCGGCGTATGAGGACTATCGCCTGTTTGCGCTTTATCCCAAATCTGAGGTCATGTCGGGCAGGATTTCATTTATCGCTGCCGGCGTGCTGGTGTGCTTGGCGTTTTGGGTTGTAGTGCTGTTGGCGCGCAACATTGCCGATCGTCGCAATTTGGCCGAAAAGGACAAGCAACTCGGCATCATCAATGCTATCAGTTCCATATATGAGTCGACCTTCCTGCTGCATCTCGATACGCTCGAGATCGAGGGAATTAACATGTCGCCATCGGTGGCAAAGATATTTTCCGAGCACGCCGAGGTGTATGACTTTTTGACAACGGTTTGCCGAGACATCGTGAGTCCCGAAAGCCGCGAGGCGGTCATGGAGCTAATAGATATAAGCACGCTTCAGGACCGTATGGAGGGCATGCCGTACTTGGATGCCGAGGTACGAGATTGCCGAGGTACGTGGTATTCGCTGCAGGTTGTTCCACAGCGCCGCGATGAGCAGGGTCGACTGGAATCGGTCGTCGTGGCGACGCATAACATCTCGATGACAAAGCGCGCCGAGGAGCTTTCTTTCCAGGACAAGCTGACGGGACTTCGCAATAGAAATTACCTTGAGTCCCTTGGCGACGACCTGGTGAACGAGTCCCTGCCCGTGAGTGTGATCATGATGGACTGCAATTTCCTCAAGCGCACCAATGATCTCTACGGTCACGAAATGGGCGATGAGCTGCTACGGCGTACTGCATCTGTATTGAAGCGGACGGCAGGCGAGAAATTTGTACCCATGCGCGTTGGTGGAGACGAGTTCTTGCTGATTTGCCCTCACACCGATCGCGAATCCGCATGCAAAGTGGTGCAAGATCTTCGCCTCAGCCTTGCTGCTGCGAGCGATGAGGTGCTGACAGTCAGTGCGTCGTTTGGCGTCGCGACGGCAGAGACACCCGGATGTTCGCTGACCGAGATGTACCACATCGCTGACCACAACATGTATCAAGAGAAACGAAAAGTTCACGCTCGGGAAGCAGATTGCTAGTATTGCTACCGCCGGTTTGCGCATTGGGGAATGTTGAATCGGTGCCCGCGATACTTTATCGGTTCGGACGGGGATAATAGACGTCTGAAATTGCTTTACGAGAGGGGAACGCAATGATTAGTTTTGATTACAAGCCTCAGGGCGTATGCACTCGCAATATCCACCTTGACCTGTCCGATGACGGCAACAAGGTGGTGGGCGTCGAGTTTACCGGTGGCTGCAACGGCAATCTCAAGGCTATCTCTAAGCTGGTCGAGGGTGCTCCTGCCGATCGCGTCATCGAGGTTCTCGCTGGTAATACCTGCGGTATGAAAAAGACTTCTTGCGCCGATCAGCTCACGCGCGCTATCGAGGCCGCTCGCGCCGAGATCGCCTAATGAGTATCGCCGACCACGTCAAGAACGGAATATCGCGCCGCGGCTTTGTGCTCGGAGGGACTGCCGCGGGCGCTGCCACGGTGCTTGCCGGATGCTCAAAGAAAACGGGTGCCAGCGACGACGCCGCCGGCGAGCCGCAGGTTATCAAAGACGACTCAAAGATTGTCTCGATTACGGATGAGTATGAGGCCGTCGATATCGATCTTGAGCCCATGGCGACATGGACATTGCCCTTGGGTACGCTGCTGTACTACTGCGACGGCGATTACGCCGCGGCGATGATGGCCCCGGCGTCTGCGCTGCATGCCAACACGCTTGGCGTGCTCAACTTGGGCGACGGCTCGCTCACGACGCTCATCGAGGATCCTATCGAAGGTGCGGGGTATTCGTTTTACGATGTCCGCGCCGGCGATGGCGTGTTTGCGTGGGTTGAGATGAACTTTGCCAATTCATCGTGGAAGCTCTACGCTCAAAATCTGTCGGGCGCTTCGCTCTCTGGCGACGTGGTTGAGCTCGATCGGGGTGGCAAGGACTATGATCCGCCCCTGTTTACGGCGTTCGGGTCATCGGTCATCTGGTATAAAATGCCTTCGGCAGGCGGCAATAAAACGAGTAGTGATTCGTTTTGCTATCGTCGCTCGCTTGATGAATCCAAGGCCGAGACAATTTGGAAATCGACGGGCCGCTTTGCATCGGCCCCGCGTGCGAGCGACGGCATTTTGACCATCTCGCCGCGTGTCCGCAACGACGAGGGCGTCTACTACGGCATAACGGCAATCGATCTGACCGACGGCAACAACACCAAACGTGCCCAGCTAGTCCTTCCCTCGTCAGTCTCGCCTTTCGAGGCCGTATATATGGGCGATACCTTCGTGTTTTCTATCGAGGCGACCTATAGTGGCGTGGGCAGCTTGGGCAACATGGGCACGTATATCGGTAATGAGGGAGGGTCGTACCTCTTCCTGTCACGCGAGCCGCTCGCATGTGCGGCTGGCAAGAAGAATAAATACCTTGTTAAGGTGCAGGCATCGCATTTCCTGATCGACACCTCTGCCAAGACCTATGGCTCGCTGCTGTCGCCCGACCGCGCTTTGGAGTATGGCGATTATCCAGCTACGGCGGGAAAATCGGACTCATTCCTTACGTACGCCACGGTGCGCAACAGCCAGGGTATACCAGAGACGGTCACTGCACGCCTATTCTCTCTTTAAGCTTAGAGGGGTTAAAAAGGCGCCAACAGGGGAATAAACGCGTTGTAATTGTGAGTACCGCCCGCCGAGCTGCCGCGTCATAGCGGCATCCGGCGGGCTCAGGTGCGTTAAAATGGGCTTGTTCTTAGCTAATTGAGACAGGGGGGCCGTGTTATGGCTTCAGATGCAAAAAAGATTCTGCTGGTCGAGGATGAGAAGGCAATCCGTGACGCCGTCGCTGCCTATCTCGAGCGCGAAGGCTACTGGGTTGTGGGCGTCGGCGACGGCCAGTCCGCGATCGAAGAGTTCGAGAAGCATCAGTTTGACCTGGTCGTGCTCGATCTTATGCTCCCCAAGATCCCCGGTGAGCGCGTTTGCCGCACTATCCGCGATACCTCGGATGTGCCCATTATCATGCTTACCGCCAAGGGTGAGATCGAGGACCGTATTATCGGTCTTGAGCTCGGCGCCGACGACTATCTGATCAAGCCGTTCTCGCCGCGCGAGCTCGTCGCCCGCGTTCGCGCTCTGTTCCGCCGTGCCCATCAGGCCGACGAGCCCGCCGTCGAGGTACTCGACTTCGGCGATCTGGTCATCGATATCTCGGGCCACAAGATCTTGGTCGAGGGCAAGGAAGTGGACCTGACCGCTTCCGAGTTTAAGCTGCTCACCACGCTTGCTCGTCATCCCGGCCGTGTGTATAACCGCATGGAGCTGGTCGAGAAAGTGCTCGGGTATGACTTTGAGGGCTATGAGCGCACCATCGATAGCCACGTGAAGAACCTTCGCGCCAAGCTGGGCGATGATCCCAAGAAGCCCAAGTGGCTCTACACCGTCCACGGTGTCGGCTATCGCTTCGAGGCTCCGGCCAAGACCGATAAGTCGGACGAGAAATAGGGAAATCACATATGACACCTGCGCGCTTTGAAATCGGACAAAAGCACAAGCAGGAGAGCGAGGCGGGTTCCAAGGCTAGTTGGAACACGCCTCGTTCCGATTCACGGCCAACGATGAGCTATCCCTCGCGCATGGCACTTGCTTTTGCTCTGACATCGCTCATGACGGTATTGGTGCTGGTGGGCGTTGTCTCTGTTGTGTGGGGCACGGTCTTTTCGGATTACACGCGCTCCAATATCGTCGAAATCGCAAATTCCGCAGCCGAAAAGCTTGCGACGTCGTACGAGGAAAACGGCAATTGGACTGCGGGCGAGCTGCGCACGGTCGCGACATCGAGTTTGGTGTCCGACGATTTGGGCATGCAGGTCGTCAATAAAAAGGGCGTTGTTGTCTATGACGACTCGTGGCCTTCGGCAAGTGCGACTGCCGATGTGCGCGAGAGCGAATCGGCGTCTCGCAGCTCGAGAGGTAAAAAGGCCTCGCATAGCCCGGTTTCGTCGGCGCCCACCGACTCCGATAGCGTGGCCAACGTCGAAATCATAACGCCTTCCGGCCAGCATGTCGGACAGGTAAAGCTATGGGCCATCGGCTCCGATGCTCTGCTCACCAAGGCAGATTCTGCGTTTAGAGAGAAGACCTTTAACGCCATGGTCCTTGCCGCGGTTGTTGCAGTCTGTATCTCGGTCGTTATCGGATCGTTCATGTCGCGTATGCTCACCAAGCCGATTCATCGTATTACCAGCACGGCCAAACAAATTCGCGATGGCGATTTGTCCGCTCGCACGGGCTTGCGCGGCGATGACGAAATCGATCAGCTGGGTGAGACCTTTGACGAGATGGCCACTTCGCTCGAGAAGGATATGAAACACGAGAAACGTTTGACCTCGGACGTGGCTCACGAACTTCGTACTCCGCTTATGGCCATGCTCGCAACGGTCGAGGCCATGCAGGATGGCGTATATCCTACCGACGATGAGCACTTGGAGACTGTTGCTTCCGAGACGCGTCGCCTGGCTCGTCTGGTGCAGCAGATGCTCGACCTGTCGCGCATGGAAAACAGCACGGCTCCGCTCAACCTTGAGCCGGTGGACATGGTTCCTTTCGTGCGTTCCATCGTCAATGCCCAGGAGCGCCTGTTTGTCGACCGCGATCTGCGCTTGCGCTTTGCTGACGAGACCCAAGGTCACGACGATGTCGTCGAAGCCGATCCCGACATGATCACACAATGCGTCATCAATCTCATGAGCAACGCCATGCGCTACACCCCCGAGGGCGGTTGGGTCGTGGTGTCGGTGCTCAGTGACCGCAAACACGTCAGCATTGCCGTTTCTGATACCGGCATCGGTATTGCCAAGGATGACTTGTCGCGCATCTTCGGCCGTTTTTGGCGCGCCGATGCCAGCCGTGCCCGTGAGGCGGGCGGTCTGGGCGTGGGCCTCGCCGTGACTAAACAGATCGTCGAGCGCCATCACGGCTACATATCTGTGGAGTCGGAGCTTGGAAAGGGTACGACTTTTACGATTCATCTGCCTCGCGAGCACACGGCGGACGCGGCATCTACTACAATGGAGCACTAGCTTTTCGCTATTCGGTGAAGGAGGGGTTTCGTCCCTGCCGCTCCGAGTTTGCGAAAACGTGCGGGAAAGAACCCGCATTACTGTCGTATTTTGGTAAGGAGTGACTCACGTGACAACGATGGAGCGTCGTCCGGATTCCCGTGGCAAGGTTCGTGATATCTACGATGCCGGTGAAAACCTGCTGATGGTCGCCACCGACCGCATTTCTGCGTTCGACTTCATTCTTCCCGACGAGATTCCGTTTAAGGGAGAGGTGCTCAACCGCATCTCGGCATTCTGGTTCGATAAGTTTGCCGGCATCGTTCCCAACCACCTCGTTTCCATCGACCCGGCGGATTTCCCCGAGGAGTTTGCTGAGTATCGTGACTACCTCGCCGGCCGCGCCATGCTGGTTAAGAAGGCCCAGACGATTCCTATCGAGTGTATCGTCCGCGGCTATCTGACCGGTTCGGGCAAGAAGACCTACGACGAGAACGGCACCGTCTGCGGCATCCAGCTGCCTGAGGGCCTGACCGAGGCTTCCAAGCTTCCCGAGCCGCTGTTCACGCCGTCCACGAAGGCCGAGATCGGTGACCACGACGAGAACATCTCGTTCGAGCGTTGCTGCGAGATCGTGGGCGAGGATATCGCCACGCAGATTCGTGACCTTTCCCTCAAGATCTACAAGGCCGCTGCCGAGTACGCCGCGACCCGTGGCATCATCATTGCCGACACCAAGTTCGAGTTTGGTGTCATCGATGGCAAGGTCACGCTGATCGACGAGTGCCTCACGCCCGATTCCAGCCGTTTCTGGCCTGCTGCCAGCTACGAGGAGGGCAAGATCCAGCCCAGCTACGACAAACAATTCGTCCGCAATTGGCTCAAGGCCAACTGGGATATGACGGGGGAGACCCCGCACCTGCCCGCCGAGGTCATCGATGGCACGTCCGAGCGCTATCGCGAGGCCTTCCAGATCATCACGGGCTCCCAGTTCACAAGCATGAAGGAGAACGCATAAGTGAGTACCCGTAGCGCCACGAACAAGCGCACGCAATCCCGCGAGGTTACCGGGGTTGCGCGCAAGTCCGCCGCATCTGCTAAGCCTGCCCGTCAGGCAGCGAGCTCTGTCCGCGTCGTGCCGGCTTCGTCTAAGGCACGCCGCAAAGAGCTCGAGAAGGGCGAGAACCTCGAGGGCCTCTCTAAAGAGGAGAAGCGCGCCCGCAAGGCTAAGCAGCGCGCCAAGGAGGATCGCATCTACACGGTGTCGAATATCCTTCTCAAGCAGGATGAGGACTACACCAAGCGCCGCCGCATCTGGTGGGCCGTGCTCGCTATCGGCATGGTGCTCGTCGTGGCCATTTGGGCCTCGCTGTACTTCGCTCCCGCTGGCATGGTGTCCAGTCCCGTCCAGATGGTCGGCATCGTTTTGTCTTACGTCGTCATTCTGGGTGACTTTATCTACGACTTCGTTCGTATTCGTCCCCTGCGCAACATGTACCGCACGCAGGCTGAGGGCATGTCCGACAATAAGCTCAACGCCCTTATCGAGCGCGCGGCTGCCGAGGAGGACAAAAAGGACTCCAAGAAGAAATAGCGTTTGCATTCATACTTATCGCTAAGATATAAGGCGCGTCGTTTTTGCGGCGCGCCTTTTTACTGTTCTATAGATAGATGGAGTGGCACATGATTCGAGCTGCCCTGACGGTTGAAGAAGCTCTGGAGGGCATGAAGGCCCTGGAGCCCAAGATTAAAAACTATGCACGCCTGGTCGTCCGCAAGGGCGTAAACGTCAAGCCCGGCCAGGAAGTCGTCGTTCAGTCTCCGGTCGAGTGCGCGCCGTTTGCGCGCGTGGTGGTCGCGGAGGCCTATGACGCCGGCGCCGGCCACGTGACGGTCATTTGGGCCGATGATGCCGTGACGAGGCTCACGTACGAGCATGTCGATAAAAGCTATTTTGAGCAGACGCCCGAGTGGAAGCGCCTGCAGCTGGATTCCCTGGCCCAGGACGGTGCCTGCTTTATCTTTATCGAGGGTGCGGATCCCGCAGCCCTCAAGGGCATCGATCCAGCCAAGCCGGCCGCGGCATCCAAGGCGAGGAATACGCAGTGCAAAGTTTTCCGCCGTGGACTGGATTACAACATCAATCCGTGGTGCATCGCCGGCGCTCCGGTCGTGGCTTGGGCGCACGAGGTGTTCCCGGGAGACGCCGATGAGGTTGCAATCTATAAGCTGTGGAATGCGATTCTGCACACCGCTCGCGCCGATGGCCAGGACCCGGAGAGCGACTGGGAACTCCATGACGCCGCATTCGAAAAGAACCTGCGTTTCCTAAACGATAATCAATTTGATTGCCTGCACTACACCGCTTCGAACGGAACCGATCTGACGATTGGCATGACGAAAGGTCACGAGTGGGCCGGCGGCAAGGGCAAGACGCCCGATGGCCACCCCTTCTTCCCCAACATCCCCACCGAGGAGGTTTTTACCTCGCCTGATCGCATGCGCGCTGACGGAATCGTCTACTCGGCCATGCCGCTCATCCACCATGGCAATAAGGTCGACGATTTTTGGATTAAGTTCGAGGGCGGCCGCGTAGTGGACTACGATGCCCGTGTGGGCAAGGCAACGCTCGCAAGCATCATCGATACTGACGAGGGCGCTGCTCACCTGGGAGAGGTCGCGCTCATCTCCAAGAACACGCCGATCCGCGAAAGTGGCGTACTGTTCTACGATACGCTCTATGACGAGAACGCTAGCTGCCATCTCGCGCTAGGTGTCGGTTTCCCCGAATGCATCGAGGGTGGGTATGACATGTCCAAGGAAGAGCTCCTGGAGCATGGCGTTAACGTCTCGAGCACGCACGTCGATTTTATGATTGGCACGGACGACATCGATATTACGGGCATTACGCCTGATGGACGTGAAGTTGTGATTTTCCAGAACGGCCAATGGAGTTGGGAATAGTCCCAGACCGTGGTACAATGCCACCCGCGGGCCGTTAGCTCAGCTGGCAGAGCAGGGGACTTTTAATCCCAAGGTCCAGGGTTCGAACCCCTGACGGCCCACCATAGAATGGAAAAGCGACTGGCGGATGCCGGCCGCTTTTTTGTTGCCGCGACGCGGGTTCGAACCCGAAAGGGCGCGGAGCTGAGTAAACGCGTGAGCGTTTGCCAGCGCAGCGCGCAAGGCGCGAAGCGCCGCAGCGGCCGCCTGCGGAGCAGGCTGAACCCCTGACGGCCCACCCAAAGTAAGGAATACGAAATGAAAACAAATAGATACGGAATTAGCGGCAGCACATTAAAGATAATAGCAGCCATTTCGATGGTTCTCGATCATGTAAGCAGGATCGTCCTGACCAATGGAATCATGACTCACGCATCGTACAGTCAGATATCAGACGAACAGTGGGCGATTCTAAGCGAGGCTTCGGATATGCTTCATGTTCTTGGCAGAATTGCATTTCCCTTATTTTGCTTTTTGATAGTTGAGGGATTTTTGCATACTCATGACTTAAAGAAGTACCTGCGAAATATGCTTGTCTTCGCAATCATTGCGGAGCCCATATACGATTTCGTCCAAACCGGGCAACTATTTGACCTTCGGCAACAAAATGTTATGTGTGAGCTCCTGCTTTCCTTGGTCTTTTTGATTGTTCTGGAAAAGATACAAAGTCTTTCAAAACGGAAAAGATACATCGCAGAAACTGCTCTGATTGTTTTGACAGCACTGGCAGCTGAATACACTAAACTAGATGGCGGTGTGTATGGCATTATGCTTGTGGCTGCATTCTATTTATTCCACGACAGCAAGGCCAAGATGTTCTTTGCTGCAGTATGTGCAGTGCTCCTTTCGTCATGCCATATAGTTGGCGGCGGATTCGAGCTTGCTGCAGCTAATGTACTTAATCCTGATGTTGCTGCCGCGGTCGTTTCGTTGCTGCTTATCAATCTTTATAATGGTAAGCGAGGGCTGAAGCTCAAATATTTCTTCTACATTTTCTATCCGGCACATCTTGCTCTGCTTTATGGTGTCTCACTTATTGTTTTGAACTGTCTTTAAAAACTCTCAAACAAGTCTCTGAAAACGGAAACAAATTGACCCTAAGACTGCTTGTGAATTTCCGGAAGACCTGAGAGATGCGAGGATAGGCAACGAGGGCTGCAGAGAGATGCTTCTCAGTTCTCTGGCGGATCGCACGTATCTGTATGAGGATCACTTCCACACACTCATTAATAACAGCGATAAACACGGCAGATCCTCAAAACATGAGGCTGTGGAGGTCGAACGATGCTTCGAAAGCATGAATGGCAGCGAGAAAATGAGTTCGGAAGCGCCCTCTGGATGATCCAGCATAGAATAGAAAGCGATCGGCTCCGGCTGGTCGCTTTTTTGTTGCCGCGCCACGGGTTCGAACCCGAACTTCTCTATATATAAGAACGCTTGGCGAACAAAACCTGCCTTTTACCGACGGGAAACAAATAGCTGATGCTTTTGGAGTAAAGTGGCGCTCCAGAGATGACCGATGCCTTAACACCTATAAACCAGCTGGTCATCGCCAATATCAGAAGCCAATGCTTCAGTTTTAACCTCAGTGATGCGACTGAGGGACCTATTCATTTGTGAACAAAATATGGAGTGCGCGATTCCCGCCCCCGGCGCCCCTCCGGTCTGGCAATATATCTCCTTGC
>NZ_QRKJ01000011.1:0-83967 GCF_003471905.1 Collinsella sp. AM16-21 | reverse complement strand
GCGTCGCGCTCGTCGGTCTTGGCCTCGCCGGCGAACAGGCCCGCGGCGCGGCTGGCGGCGAGCCCGGGCAGGTGGGCGACCCCGAGCCCCGCGGCGCGGGCCCGCCTCACGGCGAGGGACCCTATGTTGCGGAACTGGTCGACGACGACGAGCGTGCCGGCGGGCGCGGAGGCGAACAGCGCGTCGAGCTCGGCCTCCCTGTTGCGGACGGGGGCGCTGGCCAGCACCTCCCCGTCGCGGTCGACCAGGCAGGCCCAGTGCGATGACTTGCCGACGTCCAGGCCGAGCACGGCCGCGGGCCTGGTGGATGGCGCTTTCACGGTGGTATCCTTCCGGTAGTCGTTCGACCGGATGGCCTCCCCCTCGGCACTCACATTACCAGCCGCGGCACCTGCCCGGCACTTTCCTATCAGCCGTCGGGGGCGGCGCGTCCCGCGCCGGCAGCACCCAACGGGCCCTCTCGGGGGCAGGGATGTTCGGCCGTGCGCGGGCGCCCGGTCGGCGGCCCGTTCTGGGCGCGCCTCAATCGTAGCCCGAGACGGCCCCGGGCTGACAATTTCGACTGTAATGGACGTTCTTGAATGACTAGCCATTTAAGAACGTCCCCAATGACTAAGGAGTGTCCCCAGGTGCCGGCACAAAAGGAACGTCCCCAAGTGCCGGCCCAGCAACGCCGATGTTTTATCTCTTGACAAGCACGGAAACGTCGCTGGTTGAGCATAAGTCAGCGAAAACGCCCCTAAGCGAGCAAGGTGACGTGAAAGAGGAGGGAAGCGTACTTCGGCACGCGACCGACGATTGAACGTCAGATTGCCGCTTAGGAGCGTTTGCAGCGTCGAGCCGTTACGCGGTTTGGTAAAACCGCGTAACTTACATGACCATAACGTAGCG
This sequence comes from Collinsella sp. AM16-21, assembly GCF_003471905.1. Classification (NCBI taxonomy): domain Bacteria; kingdom Bacillati; phylum Actinomycetota; class Coriobacteriia; order Coriobacteriales; family Coriobacteriaceae; genus Collinsella; species Collinsella sp. AM16-21. Next base: position 83,076 of record NZ_QRKJ01000011.1, on the reverse strand, counting down.
CGATCCCACGTAGTACTGCTTACCCATCAGGACCGGCTCGCCATTGGGGCCGATAAAGCCGGCACGCAGGTTGAGCAGTGGATCGTGCGGAGCGATGCCCAGCTCGGCCGCCTGCTCGGTATTGGCACGAACGGCCTCGACCGTGCGGTAGCCAACCGAGACAATCGGCGTTCCGCCAACGCGCTCGACCTCGGAAAAAATCGACTTGTCCTCAAGATCGGCCGTCAACAGCTCACGGTAGGCGTCAAACGGCACAAAGATGTTCTCCTCAAAAATGGGCTCGCCGTCGGCCGTACGCACGCGCTTGATGTGCAGCAGCAGCGCGTCCTTCTGCAGGCCAAAGAACTCCATCTCGTTTTGACGTGCCGGCACAATCTGGCGATCGACCACATGCGCGCCCGCCTTCATGTCATTATCGGCACACAGCGCGGTAAACGTCTGCAGCGTCGAAGCGTGGAACTGGCGGTTGATGTGCGGCGTGGAGACAAAGGTGCCACGGCCCTGCTGCTTAACCAGGTAGCCATCGGAGCACAGCTCCTCGACGGCGCGGCGCACCGTAATGCGGCTCACGTCGTACTGCTCGGCTAGCTCAAGCTCGGACGGAATACGCTCCTTGGGTGCATAAACACCTTTCTCGATCGCATCCTTGATTTCGTCGTAAATCTGCTGGTAAAGCGGTGCATTTTTGGGCGCAGGCATATCTAATCACTCTTATCGAAATATTAAAATAACTAATACGTATATAACGTCTAGTTTCATGTTACCTCATATTGATAAAACGATACACCCTCCCTACCAAAAAGCGACAGCTTCATTTTGGTAGGTTTTATCTGGGCAAACGAGAGCCTCCCGAAAGCAGCGAGGCTTTCGGGAGGCTCAAGCGGACAGGATTGCGCCAGGCCGGCAAAATGCCAAAACCCTACTTGCCGTCATCCTGCTGCAGGCTATCCTGCTCGCTGAGGCGCGCCTGCCTGCTGGCCATGCGTGCGGGCTTGTCGGGATCGGGAACGGCCGTGGGCATGGGCTCGTCGACATGCCCGCCCCACCAGCCGCCCACAAAGTTGAGCGTGTGGAACACGTTGATCACGGCGCCGGGATCAATGTCACACACCAGCTTGATAATGTCCTGACTCTCGTAGGTCGAAACAACGGCGTGCAGCAGGTACATCTTTTCGCGGCTGTATCCGCCGATGACCTCAGCGCAGCTAATGCCGTGCTGAAAATGGTCAACATAGGCGGTCATGACCTCGTCTGCCTTGCGCGTCGTGATCTGCAGCGTCACGCGGTCGTAACGACGATAGAAACTGTCGATGGTCTTGGTTGAAATAAACTGGAACACGATGGAGTACGCCGCCTTGTCCCAGCCAAACATAAAGCCAAAGATCGCCAGGATAAAGCAGTTAAAGCCAAAGATGACGCCCCAGATGGTCTTGCCCGTGTGGTTGGAAACCCACAGCGCGATAAAGTCGGTGCCGCCGGTGGATGCGCCGGATTTAAGCGCGATGGCAGCGCCCAGACCCGAGACCACGCCGCCAAAAATGATAAGCATGATCTTGTCGCCCAAAAACGGCGCAAAGTGAAAGACGTTGAGAAACAGCGATGAGAGCACGACCTGCATCATCGAGAAGATGACGAAGCGCTTGCTAATGCCGCTCCAACATAGGAGCGCCACGGGGATGTTGAGCGCGAGCATACCGAGCGAGATGTCGATGTGAACGCCGCCGAGCGAGGTAACGCGATCGAGCAGGACCGCGACGCCGGTAAGACCGCTCGGAAGCAGGTCGGCGGGCTGGATGAACGCCTGGATCAGAAATGTCTGGAGAATGGCGGAAATGGTGACCGCCACGGCGGTAATAGCGCGGCGAACGATGGTGAGACGGCCGAGCATGAGCACGCGGTCCGTGAGCTGATCGATGGCGTTCGCCACGTAGGCTCCTTTCGAAGGCAGATGTGGTTGTGGGGCATGCCCGCGATTGTAGCATGGAGCGTACGGGGGCGCTTCAGTTCACCCTTTCTCGACAGCCAAAGCGGGACCAGCAACCCCCACGACCAAAGGCCCAAATTCCAAGTGAGTAGACTTTACGCGACCTGCAGAGCACACCCAAAACCGCCGCCCCTGTGACCTGCGGTTTTACTAGAGCAGATGCACTTTGTGCTCGGCCTGCGCCAAAAAGTCTACTCACTTAGCCCGAATCGAAGCCAAACGGATCAAAATCGAAACCAAATTGAGCCAGTCCACCGCAAAAAACGTTTGAACCCGTGCTTCTCGCGGCGGATTGACACTACAAAGCGGCCAAAATGTCGGACAGGTTGTCGATGACAACGTCGGCGGCGGACTGGTCCAGGTTAACGCCCTCGTGCGGACGCAGCGCCAAGACGCGGGCGCCGGAACGTTTGCCAGCCTCGATCCCCATAGGCGAATCCTCGATAACCAGGCACTCGGCGGGCTCCACCCCCAGCGCCTCCATGGCACGCAGGTAGATCTCGGGGTCGGGCTTAAACGCACTGCACTCGTGGCCGCTGATGGTGTAATCCATCACATCGGCAATGCCAGCGATCTCCACCAGCTCGTCAATCAACTCGCGATAGGACGAGCTCGCAATGGCGCACTTCACGCCGCGCTCGTGCAGCTCGCGCATCACCGGCTCCGTCTGCTCGTTGAGCAGCTCGGCATACGGAACGGGATGGTCCGGGCTATAGACCTGCTTGTACTCAACGCGCAGGCGCTCGCGCAGCTCAACATCGTCGGGCACCAGCGCCTCCCAAATGGCAGGCTCGTTAGACCCCGAAAGATCGGGGATCTCGTCAAAGTGAAAGCCCTTCTCCTCCATAAACGCCACGCGTCGACGGTTGTAGAACCACTCGGTATCGACCAGCACGCCGTCCATGTCAAACAGCACCGCTTTGATCATACGCATCTCCTCCCACCTGCCAAAAAGGGACAGGTTTATTTTGGTAGGTTTTATCTGGGGTTTTGCGACGCGACAGCCGCACCCTCCCCAAAGCAAAAAAGGGATGGGGCGCAAACCCCATCCCCTCTTAATCAACCCGTAAGGTCTACTTACTTGTGATTAGTAGGAAAGCTTCCACATGTAGCGACGCATGGTCAGCGGGTGCTGACGAGCCTCGGCGATCTGGTTGCCGTACTCGCGCATAACGGCGAGGTGCAGCAGCGGGTTGAAGTAGGTGATAACGCTCGCGGGCACGGCGTCAGCCAGGCCGTAGTCCTTGGAGTCGATCAGAGCGACCTTGGCGCCCATGCGCTCAAGGAAGGTGAGGGCGCGGGCGTCCATCGGACGGGTAGCGCCATCGGACATGAAGAAGACGTAGGGCTTACCCTCGGTGGAAACCTCGAACGGGCCGTGGAAGTACTCGCCGGTGTTGTAGGCGGCGGCGTCGATCCACTGCATCTCGGTGAACAGGAAGGCGGCGTGAGAATAGGCCATCTTCTCGGAGGCACCGGAAGCCATGAAGTAGATCATCTTGTCGTCCTTGAAGTCCTCGGCGAACTTCTTGGCGAGCTTCTTGCAGTGCTGAGCGGCGTTCTCGCAGAGATCGAAGACGTTGGTGAGGCCAGTGATCATGTCCTCGTAGTGGTCATAACCCTCGGTCTGCTGAAGGATCTCGAGAGCAAGAGCGATGGCGTAGCCAGGCTTCTCGCACTTGGCAGCGTAGTTGGCGTGGAAGCCGTGGACGATGACGTGGTCGGCGTCGACGGTCAGAGCGGAGCCAGCCTTGTTGGTGAGGGAGACGACCGGGCAGTTGTGCTTCTTGGCGGTCTTGTTGGCCTCGACGGTCTCGGGCGTGGAGCCACCGAGGGAGCAGGTGATCACGAAGGTGTGCTCGTTGACCCAGGAAGGCGTGTCGTAGTTGAACTCGTTGGCGGTGAAGATCTGAACGTTCAGCTTGTCCGTGTTGTTGGCCAGGAAGTACTTGGCGGGGTACAGGTCGGACATGGAAGCACCGCAGCCGACGAAGGCGACGCTGTGGATCTCGTGGTTGGACAGGACGTCAGCGACGATCTGCTTAGGGAGGTTAAGGTCGATCTCGTACATCTGACACATTCCTTTCGATTTTTTGCGGCGCCACATTGCCGGGCGCTCGCAGGGTTACCGTGGTTTGGACCGAGTCGCCGGCCCGTTGAGGATGTGTCAAAGGAACTGTCCCTTTGACACATTTAGGGATGGAAGCCTGCCTGGGGTATGGGATGCCAGGCAGGCCCCCGGGGGAAAGCGGTTAGACGCTTGGTCGCGACTAGGCCAGGATGCCGGCCGCGGAGAGGGCGATGCCGCCCACGATGGCGATCACGAGAAGCCAACCGGTGTTGACGTTCTTCTTGATGAGCCAGTACATAAGGCCGGTGAGGCCAAGGGAGATCATCTGGGGCATCATGCCGTCCAGGATGTCCTGAATCACGACGGTGCCCTCAGCGAACTGCAGCGGGGTGGTGGCGCCGATCAGCGTAGCGATCATGCCACCCACGGACATAAGACCCACGATGCCGCAGACATACATGAGCTTCTCCATGAGGTCGCCGCCCTGAAGCTTGCTCAGGTACTCGTGGCCGCCCTGATAGCCCATCTTGGCTGCGAACCAAGTGATCAGCACAGAGGGGACGATGGAGATGAGCATGGCCAGGATCGGGCCCATGATGGAGCCCTGCTGAGCCAGCTGAACGCCCAGGCCAAAGGCGATGACGCGGATGGTGCCCTGGAAGAAGGAGTCACCGATGCCGGAAAGCGGACCCATGAGGGAGGTCTTGACCGCGTTGATCGAATCGGGATCGAAGTTCTCGGGATCCTTGGCGTACTCCTCCTCCATGGAGGCGGAGAGGCCCAGGATGAAAGCGCTCGTCTGCGGGGTGCAGTTGTAGAACGCCATGTGACGGTGGTAAGCCTCTTTCTTAGCAGCGAGCTGCTTGGGGTCGGACTCATCCGGATAGAGGCGATCGAGCGTGGGAACCATGCCGTAGAGGAAGCCCATGTTCATCTGACGCTCGTAGTTCCAAGAGGCCTGGATGGCCCAGGAGCGCCAGAAGAACTGGCTGACCTTCTTGTTCAGGGACACGTCCTTGGTTGCGGTTGCCATAGTGTGTTCCTCCTTAGTCTTCGTCGTCTTCGAGCGGATCGTAGTCGGAATCGACACCGGCGGCTGCATGGGAACCGTTGAACTTGAAGCCCATGAAGACGACAGCCAGGCACACACCGATCAGAGCGACCGCGATGACGGACAGGTTGAGGTAAGCGGCGAGCAGGAAACCGATGAACAGGAACGGAGTCATACCCTTCTTGATCATCATGGTGAGCAGCAGGGCCAAGCCGTAGGCGGTCATAATCTTGGTCGAAACGTTAAGACCAGTGGACAGCCACTCGGGAACCATGTTGACGATGGCCTGAACCAGGTCGGTGCCAACAAAGACGGCGAGGAAGATCGGCAGGAAGTACATGACGGCGTACAGACCGGAGCCGGCGCAGATGTGCATACGGTAGGCGGTCTTGAACTTTCCGTTATCGATCGCGCTATCTGCCACATGGGTGAGGGCGGCGATGATGGAACGGAACACGATGCCGAGGAGCTGACCCAGGACGGCGACCGGGATGGCGATCGTCATGGCGGTCTCGGCGGAAGCATCGGTCAGGCACGCAAAGGCAGCGGCCACGATGCCGCCCAGGACCATATCGGGCGGAACGGCGGCGCCGACCTGCACCAGGCCCATGGACACGAGCTCGACGGCGGCACCGACGGCAAGGCCGGTGGGCACATCGCCCAGCAGCAGACCGACGAGCGTAGCGCCAACGAGGGGCTGCTCGAAGTTAAGACGACCGAGCAGGCGGGAGTCCCACATGCAGAACACGCCGACGAGGCCGACGAGCACCGCACTGATGAACGTATTCATACCCTTCTCCTTTCAGTCAGGCAAAAGCCTGGTTGATTACAGCTTGGCGTCGATGTCGACGCTCTGATACGTAGGGGTCTGCTGGACGTAGAGCTTGATGCCCATGTCGAGCAGCTGGTTGACGTCGGCCTTCTGGGTGGCGTCGAGGAAGACGGAGCTGTCCTTGCCGCCGACCTGATCGGCACCGTCGTGGTTGGCGGTGGCGCCCAAGTTGATGGCGTCGAGCTTGTAGCCCTGGCAGAACTGCAGCATCTCGGCCGTGTTGCCAAAGACGAACATGACGCGCTCGCCGAGGGTGTTGAGCTTGTCCATCTTGGCGAGGGCACGCTCGACGGTGAAGACGTTCAGGCGCACGCCCTGGGGCTTGGCCAGCTTAAGAGCGCCCTTCTTGATGTCATCGTTGGCGGCAGCGTTGTCGACGACGATGATGCGCTCGGCCTGAACCTTGGTGGTCCAGGTAAAGACGACCTGGCCGTGCAGCAGACGGTAGTCAAGACGTGCGAGGACGATCTTGGCGGGACCGGAGCTGTGACGGGACGCCTTGGCCTTCTTGGCGGGAGCCGCGGCGGCCTCGACCGGTGCGTTGGGGTTGGTCAGACCGGTGCGGGCCTCGTTGATGAGGGCCGCGAGCTCGGCGCCCTTGACGGGGACGGGGCTCATAGCGAGCGTGAGCGCCAGCGGGATGTTGAAACCGCTGATAACCGTGAACTTCGTGCCGTTCTTGGAAAGCTCGACCATGTTGTTGTTGACCGAGCTGCCGAGCATATCGGTCAGCACATAGACGGTGTCGTCCGCGTTGAACGTGGCGATCATAGCCTCAACCTTATTGGTGATGGGCTCCTTGTCGTCACGAGCAAGCGACACGACGTGGACGTTCGACACGTCGCCGAGAACCATCTCGAGCGTGTCTTTGGCGCCTGCGGCCAGGCCGCCATGAGATGCGAGAATGATCTGATTCATCTTGCCTCCTCCTTTTCGTTATGGTCATTATAACGTCTTATACGTTGCTTATATTGCTAATTAGTATAAAGACCGTTCGCGGGTGAAAATCGACCGTTGACGGGTTTAACCTACTTGAAACGTTGGGGCCGGGTAGGCCAGCGCTGGCCTGGCGATACTCGATCAGACGCCTCGCCAATCCCCTATCGCACGAAATACCAGGGGCTTTCCTGCACGGTGGGCTCCAGCGCAATGCCGGTGCGCTCGCGGAACAGATCCATGTCCTGCGATTTCTCCGTCCACCACGCGTTGGGCTTAAAGGTCATGCTCTCAATGACATGACCGACAAACACACTGTTGCGCAGCTTGGAGAAGTCGGTGTTCATAATCAGAATGGACGCGAGCACCAGCACGATGCCCAGGACCTTGATCGCGCCGGCGGGCTCGGCGTAGATGCCAATACCGACCAGAACGGTCGCCACGGTTTCGAACGAAGCCACGACCGGCACCTTCGACGTCTCAAGATCCATCGAAAGGCCCTGCATATAGAAGATGTACGCAAGAGCCGTCGGAATAAAGCCAAAGCCTGCGAACAGCAGGATGAGCTGCGGGGACATTGCCGCGGCTACATCGGACCACGGAGCCGAAAGCACCGCCATAAAGCATCCGCCAAAGACAAAACCCCAAAACGTTACGGCCAGTGGATGGAGCGTCTTGGTAGCCATACGGCTAAACACCGCCAGCAGCGCACCGCAAAGTCCGGCGATCACACCCGACGCGACGCCCCAAGCCGAGAAATGGAAACCAGACAGGTCACCGCTCGTCACCGCGAGCACACAACCCACAATGTTAAAGACGATGGCGACGAGTTTGTTGGAGGTCACGTCCTCGCGATAAAGCACGCGGCCGAGCATGACTCCAAACACCGGCGAGGTGTAGAGCAGCACCGAGGCCGTGGACATGCCCACCTCGCCCATGCACTCGTAATAGCAGGTGTTGGCGACGGCTAAACCGACGATACCGACAAGCGCGCAGGGAACAAGCTCTTTAGGACTTGCCTTGAACAGGGCCATGGGACCCGAGGCTTTTCCCTCACGAGCGCCTCCCTGGCAACCCATAAATGCCAAGACCGGAGCCATTAAGACGGCACCCGACAACAGGCGAAAGGCCGCCATGCTCTGAGACGAAACACCCAGGGCCGATATTCCGTTAACAAAGATTCCGATGGTGCCCCACATAAGCGCGGCGATCAGCACCAGCGCATAGCCCAGATTGCTTTTCTTCAACGCAGCCTCCTCGGTGTTGTTTCCAATATGTTTCGTACTACGTTATAGTCGTTATATACATTTTTCAAGACACAAATCGCCGAACGGAAAAATCTGCTCTACCTAGTCATTGGGGACGTTCTTAAATGACTAGTCGTTGGGGACGCTCCTGAATGACTAGCCATTTAAGAACGTCCCCAACGACTAAAGCGCCGCTGGTTGAGCATAAATCAGCGAGCGGGCTGCATTTGAGGCAAGGTGGCGTGAAACGAAAGGGCGCTGACCTTCTGGTCGCGCCCTTGAAGTTGAACGCCAGATTGACCAAATGCGGCCCGCGCAGCGTCGAGCGGTTACGGCGTTTGGTAAAACGCCGTAACTAATACTCAAGCTTCCACATGTAGCGGCGCGTCATGTAGTCCTTGTGGGTGACGGCAGAGAGCGCGCGCATATACACGTTGTTGAGGATCGGGGCGAAGATCAGGTGGTTGAAGTGCTCGCTCACGCTGTCCTTGATGTCGTTGAGGCCGAGCTCCTTGGCGTCGAGCTGATAGACGCGCTCGCCACCGTACTGGTTGACGAAGCGGATGCCGCGCTCGTCGTTGCAGCGGCTGCGGCCGACGCTGATGAGCTGGAACAGCGAGGTGCGCTTGTCCAGGATCTCGAAGGGGCCGTGGAAGAAGTCACAGGTGTTGATGGTGCAAGAGTCGATCTGCAGCATCTCCTGCACGTTGCAGATGCTAAAGACGTAGGCGGCACCAAAGAGCGGACCCTGGGCCATGACGTTGATGCAGGGCTTGTCGGCGTTCTGCTCGGCCCACTTGGCAGCGAGCGGACGGGTATACTCGACGGCCTTGCGATAGATGGGGTCGACCAAGTCGAACGCGGCCATAGCGGTCTCGTACTCGGCATAGCCCTCGGTCTGCTGCGTAAGCTCCATGGCGATCATGGTCACGACGGCGGAGTTGGTGCGGCCCATGCAGGACTCGTCGACGGCCAGGCTGTCGTACTGGATCTTGTAGTCGCAGACCTCGGTAAGGCCGGACTCGTCAACATAGATGGCGATGGTGCTGGCGCCGTGGTCCTTGGCGACCTGGGCGGCGACGATGGTCTCCTTGGTGCCGCGCATGGACACGACGACGGCCAGGGTGTTCTCGTTGACGTAGGCCGGGGTGGCGTGCACGAACTCGTTGCTGGTGTAGCTGGAGCTCACGACCTGCGTGGCCTCGTGCTCCATAAAGTACTGAGCAGGATAGTTGCCACCGTTGGATCCGCCAGCGCCAATCCACACGACGCGCTTGATGCCGCCCTTGTCTGCCTTGTCAGCCAAAACCTGGGAGACGACGTCCTTAACCTGTTCCTGAGTAGTCATCGTGCATCAGCCTTTCTTCTCGTTTGATGCTCTTGATGGCATACAAGTTACATACATGTTTTGGTTATGTCGACTAGTTGTATGCTATATTTGACTTAGAAATTCTGCTGCTAAGGTTTTCGATTACTCGTTACCAGCGATTTTATTGTTGTGTTGAATACATGCTTGCTTAGTTAAGCATACAAGTTAGATATAGGTTGGCAATATGAGCGTCTCATCTAAAAAGAAACTGAGCCAATACGAACGCTTGGCGGGCACGCTTCGCGACCGCATCGCCGCCGGCATCTACGCACGCGGAGACAAGCTGCCATCCGAGATGGAACTCATGGACGAATCGGGCCTGTCGCGCAGCACCGTGCGCCACGCCCTTAAGGTGCTCGCTGATGAGGGCCTGGTGCGCACCGAGCGCGGGCGTGGCGCCTTTGTGGCCGACACGCCCGCGCTCCACGAGAACAACCTGGTGTTTTCGAGCTATACCAAGCAGGTCGAAGGCCAGGGCATGAAGCCCACCACGCGCACCGTGGACTCGGGCTTTGCCAAGGCGGCCGGCAGCATAGCCAAGTTCTTTGACGCCGCCGTGGGCAGCAAACTCGTCAAACTTGTCCGCCTGCGCTACCTGGACGACGCGCCGCTGTGCTTGGAGACCACCTACCTGCCGCCAAGCTTCGAGACGCTCATCGATCGCGATATCAACGGTTCGCTCTACGCCACGCTGCGCCAGGAATTCCATCGCGCGCCGGCACAGGGGCACAAGACCTTTGAGGTGTGCTATGCCTCGCAAAACGAGGCGTTTTTGCTCAACGTTGGGCGCGGGCAGGCGCTGATCCTAATCACCGACTACGTCTACGACACCGACGGCCGCCCGCTCCACGTCTCCAAGCGCATCCAGCGCACCGACCGCGCCAAATACACCGAGCCCATCGGCTAACCTGCCAAAATAAACCTGTCCCTAAATGGTAGGTTTGGGGAGGTCGGGGAACCAGGTTGGTTTGGGTTGGTTGGGCGTGCGCTCGGCTAGGACCAGCTCCATCCAGCACATGTCGTACCAGCGGCCGAACTTTTGGGCGCAGCGGTCGAAGGCACCCACCAGGCGATACCCCATATGGGCATGGAAGTCCTGGCTGTTGTGCGTCAGGTACTCGTCATCCTTGTCGTGCGGCACGGCGATGAGCGCGCACATGTTGGTGATGCCCATCGCGATCAGGCACTGCTTGAGCGCATCGTGCAGCTTGCGGCCCAGCCCGCCGTGGCGCACGTCGCGCGCCAGGTAGATCGACGTCTCGACCGACCAGTCATAGGCCTCGCGGCTGTTGAGCGGACTCACATAGGCATAACCTACCGGACGCCCGTCCAGCTCCATCACCAGATACGGATAGCGCTTGAGCGTGCGCTCGATGCGCCCGGCGAACTCCTCAACGCTCGGCACCTCGTATTCGCAGGTAATCGCCGTCTGGCGCACATACGGCTCATAGATGGCAAGCAATGCCGGTGCGTCATCGGGCGTCGCCAGGCGAATCGTCGGCTCGGACATCTCGGTCATACAACCCTTCCCCAAAAACAAAGGCCACCCTGCGCCAAACCCAGCGCAAGGCGGCCCCTCATCATTACATCAGGCTACAGGACAGCCGCTAACGCGTCGATGTCCTCCTGCGTCGTAGCCCAGCTGGTGCAAAAACGCACCACGGTGTGGGTCTCGTCGTACTTTTCCCAGTACTCAATCGAAGCATGCTCGCGAATGCACGCCATGTCCTCGTTGGGCAAAATCACAAACTGCTGATTGGTCGGCGTCTCCAAAAAGAACTGGTAGCCGCGCTCGTGCAGCACGCGACGAAGCGCCTGCGCGGTCTCGATCGCCTGGCGGCCAATCTCAAAATACAGGCCGTCGGTAAAGAGCGCCTCAAACTGCACACCCGTCAGGCGGCCCTTGGCCAACAGCGCGCCGTGCTGCTTAATGCGCGGAATGGGATGCGCCGGAGCGTGCATGCCGCAAAACACCACAGCCTCGCCGCAGAGCGCGCCGCACTTGGTGCCGCCGATGTAGAACACGTCGCACAGCTGCGCCAGCTCGGGCAGGGTAATGTCGCACTCATCGGCCGCCAGCGCATAGGCCAAGCGAGCACCGTCCACAAACAGCGGAATCTCGCGCTTCTGGCACACCGCGTGAATCGCCGCGAGCTCGGCCTTGGAGTACAGCGTGCCGTACTCGGTCGACAGGCTCACATACACGGCGCCCGGGAACACCGTGTGCTCGTAGCTCTCGTTTTCGTAGAACACCTGGATATAGTTCTCGAGGTCCTCGGCGTGCATCTTACCCTCGTAGCCGGGGATGGTGAGCACCTTGTGGCCGCCAAACTCGATGGCACCCGCCTCGTGGCAGGCGACGTGGCCGGTCTCAGCGGCAACGACGCCCTCGTAGGGCGCGAGCAGCATGTCGATCACCGTCGCGTTGGCCTGTGTGCCGCCTACCAGGAAAAATACGTCGGCATCGGGCGCCTGGCAGGCCTCGCGGATGAGCTGCTTGGCACGCTCGGTGTGTGCATCGGTACCGTAGCCGGGCTGCGGCTCCATATTGGTGTCGACGAGCGCCTGCAGCACTGCCGGATGTGCGCCGTGGGAATAGTCGTTGTTAAACGCGAGCATGGCAATCCTCTCTAGCCGGGCACGGGCCCGATGATTCAAACGGGGCTATTGTACGCCGTTGGGATAGGCAATGCGCGCGGCAAGGCACTCAAGCGCCAGCACCAGGGCAAAGCCGCAGCTCACGTCGCTCAAAAAATGCGCTCCGATCACGATGCGGCCAAAGGCGACGAGCGCCGCGACCACAACCGCCGCCCAAAAGACCACGCGACGGCGCGACGGTTTTTCCTTAAAGGCCGCCGCGGGAAGCCCGGCGAGCATAAGGCCGATCGCCGCATGCGCGGTGTGCCCGCTCGCGAACGACTTGAACCCGTCCTTGATCACGCCGGCGGCGATATAGGTCCACTTGTCGGGATTGCCGATTACCCACCACGGCTGAAAATTGAGCCCCGGCGTGACCTCGATCACGCGCATGCGCGGGCGCGACCATAACGGCTTAACAATGACGTTGAGGATGATGGCCTGAGCGACCCACACGGCCAGCACCATCAACGCCCAGCGCGTAAGCTCGTCGGGCTCGGTCATGCGCGTGAGGCGGTAGGCGATGAAGTTGGCTGCGATGACCAGCACAAACGTCAGTACCAGCTGAAACGCAATAAGCTTGCCGCCGACGCGCAGCGATCCGATAATCTCGTAGCCGACCAGACCCACGTTGATCAAAACGCCCAGCGCAGCGAGCCACTTGCTCGCCTTGGAATCGGGGCGTGCCGAGCGCGCGAGCATAACGCCCGCGATGCTCGCCGTCAGCTCGAACGGTAGCTCGCCGGCCGCCTCGACAAAGCGACCGTACATGCTGCCGATGTTGAACAGCGCACTCGAGATTTGATAATCGAAGAAGCTGCCCACGCCCAGACAAAGGCACAGGACAACCGCGATAATGGTGACATCTTTCTTATAGATGTATCCGAACATACTTTCCTTTCGGTCGGGCGAAGGGCAGTCAACCTGCAATGTGGGTGAGACGAAGATGGCTTTGTCCCGTAAATACCCTTACAGGTTGAGCATAAGTAAGCGAAAACGTTCCATTTGTGGCAAGGTGGCCCGAAGGAGGAGGGAAGCGTACTTGCGTACGCGACCGACGAGTGAGGGTCAGATTGCCCAAATGGGGCGTTTGCAGCGTCGACCCGTTAGTCGTCGTCGCTGGCACCCAACTGCTGCAGCAGCATGAGGGCGGCTGCCACGGGGCCGGTGCCGTCGTTGGCATCGAGACCGCGACCCAGGCCGCTGCCCGCACCGGCGCCCGCCTTGTAGGGCACCGACAGCTTGCGGCTCTTGGGGAAGTTCACCGCGCCATAGCGAGTCTTAAGCTCATAGGCCACCCTCTTGGGCACGTCAACCCCCAGGAAGGTAATGCGTCCACCGCTGAGCGTGACGCTCTCGAGCCCCAGGCGCTCGCCGCGGATACGGATGCGCGCGCGGTTGAACAGGTTGAGCCCCGCCAACGGCAGCTCGCCATGCGCAGCCTCGGTCTCCTCCTGCACCTCGTCGATACTCTCCAGGTCCTCAGCCGCCGCGAGCTTGCGGTACACGAGCACGCGCTGGTCCACCGCCGGCATGTACTCCTCGGACAAGAAGTAGTCGGCCGGCAGGTTGATGCCCACGCTCGCCGCCTCCACGCCGGCATCGTCGTCGCCGCGCGCCTCGGCCACGGCCTGTCCCAGCATCTGCGTAAACAGGTCAAAGCCCACACTCGACAGGTTGCCGTGCTGCTCGGCGCCCATGAGCGAACCGGCACCGCGGATCTCCAGGTCGCGCATGGCGATGCGCATGCCGCTGCCCAGATCCTGGAACTCTGAAAGTGCAGTCAGGCGTGCCGTGGCCTCCTCGGTGAGCGGCAGCTCGCCGGGGAACATAAAGTACGCGTATGCCTGCGTGGCCGAGCGGCCCACGCGGCCCTTGAGCTGGTAGAGCTGTGCCAGGCCCAGGCGCTGCGAGTCCTCGATGATGAGCGTGTTGGCCGTTGCGTTGTCGATGCCGCTCTCCACGATGGTCGTGGCGATGAGCACGTCGATCTTTTTGGTCGCGAACTCGATCATCACGTCCTCGACCTCGCGCGGGCTCATCTTGCCGTGTGCCACACCCACGCGCGCCTCGGGCGCGGCCTCGCGCACGCGCGCCACGGCATCGTCGATGGTCTTGACGCGGTTGGACACGTAATACACCTGACCGCCGCGGCCCACCTCCAGGCGAATCGCCGCACTCACCACATCGGGGTCGTACTCCCCCACGTGCACGATCACGGGACGGCGCCCGGTCGGCGGCGTGGTGATCAGGCTCATGTCGCGCACGCCGCTCGTGGCCATCTGCATGGTTCGCGGAATAGGGGTTGCCGAGAGCGTGAGCACGTCGATTTGCTCGCGCAGGTTTTTGAGCTGCTCCTTGTGCTGCACGCCAAAGCGCTGCTCCTCGTCGATGATCACCAGGCCCAGGTTCTTGGGGTTCACATCGGCCGAAAGCAGGCGGTGCGTGCCGATGAGCACATCGATCGTGCCCTCGGCAAACGCCTTGAGTGCGCGCTTTTGCTGCGCCGGGGTGCGAAAGCGGCTGAGCACCTCGACCTCAAGGCCAAACGGGGCAAAGCGTTCAAAGAACGTCTCGTAGTGCTGCTGGGCTAGAATGGTCGTGGGGCAGAGCACCATGACCTGGCGACCGGAGTCCACGCACTTAAACGCCGCGCGCAGGGCGACCTCGGTCTTGCCAAAGCCCACGTCTCCGCACAGCAGGCGGTCCATGGGCTTGGGTGCCTCCATGTCCGCCTTAATGTCGGCAATAGCCTCCAGCTGGTCGCGCGTCTCGTCGTAGGGGAAGCTCTGCTCCATCTCGATCTGCTCGGGCGTGTCGGGCGGGCAGGCGATACCGGTAATCGAGGAGCGGCGCGTATACAGATCGACCAGGTCAAACGCCAGCTTTTTGGCGTTCTTGCGCGCCTTGTTGGTGGCACGCGTCCAGTCGGCGGTGTTGAGCCTGGTCAGGCGCGGCTTGTCACCGTCGGGACCAACGTAGCGCGTAATGCGGTCAACCTGCTCCAGCGGCACGTAGAGCTTGTCGCCGTCGGCATATTCCAGCAAAAAGTAGTCGCGCTCCTTGCCGCCCACTTCCTGGCGCGCGATCTCGCTAAAGAGCGCGATGCCGTGAGTGGCGTGCACCACGTAGTCGCCCGGCTTAAACGGGAACGTGATCTGCGTAATGTCCACCTTGCGGCGGCTGCGCGCGCGGTTGGCGTCCATGCGGGCGTTGAGGTCGGCGATCGAGAACACGGCCAGGTTGGCATCGGGCACCACCACGCCCTGCGGCAAGGCGGCATCGACAAAGGTCACGCGTCCGCGCGAGATGGTGGGCACGGCGGCGCCGGCGGCAGCCTGGGCGGCACCTGCCTCGAGCGAGCGGGCGTTGAGCGCGTCGGCCTTGCGTTCGCGAATTGCAGCATGAGCATCCTGGCGGACAGCACGATCGGCAGAATCCGCCGCCGCCACGCGCACACGGTCGCCAATAGCGCCCGCGTTTTCGGGCGCGGCCGTCAGCGACTCCTCAAAGGTAATACCCTCATCGCCAAAGGTGAGCTCCATCGACTCGCGCGCACCGCGGTCGGGGATGGCAAACACGCAGGCATAGCGCTTGCCCACGACCTCCTGGATGCGCTTCATAAAGCGATTGTCCGAGCCCGCGATGGCCGGCTGCTCAATCTTGAGCTCTGCCGTCACCGCACCGCCGGCACGAATCAAGCTCACGTAGTTAAGGCGCTGCTGGGCACCAAAGTCGAGTTGCTGGGCACGCACGTACAGGCCGTCCAGACGGTCGACCCCCGCCTCGCCGGCACGTGCCTCGATATCCTCGTAGGCGCGCAGGCAATCGTCGAACAGCGAGCGCGGCTCGGACAGCACCACGAGCGCCTTGCCGCTCACGTGCGACAACGGGCTCACGGTCTGGCCGTACATCACCGGCAAAAAGCGGTCGAGCTCAGGCGTAACGATGCGCGCGTCTACCATCTCGAGCAGCGCCGCCAACTTGCTGTCGTCCTGGCTGGCGCGGTAGAGCGCCACATGCATGTTGTGGACGGCGTCGTCGGTGAGTGCAAGCTCGCGACAGGGGAAGATCTCGATGCTGTCCTCGTTGCCGATGGTCTGCCCCGTGGAACTCACCATGCGGCGGATGCGATCAATCTCGTCGCCAAAGAACTCAATGCGCACGGGTGCCTTCTCCTGCGCGGGGAACACCTCGACGGTATCACCGTGCACGCGGAACAGGCCGGGCGCGTCGGCGGCACCGGCATTGGTATAGCCCATGCCCACCAGGCGCTGCGGCACCTCGTCAAAAGGGATCTCCTCGCCCACCGCAAAGGTCGTGGACTCCCAGTAGCGGCTCTCGACTGGCGGCACGCAACGCAGCAACGCGCGGGCCGAGGCAACCATAATGCAGTTGTCACCGCGCACGATGCGTCCCAGGGCCTCGCAGCGCTGCGCCACCACGGCATCGTCGGGCGCCTGCTCGCGCCACGGGTAGTCCTTGCGCTCGGGAAAGCGGCACACGTGCGCCAGGCCCACATAGGCGGCCAGGCTGCGCGCGGCGCGATCGGCAGCGTCCTCGCCGCTCACGATATAGACCGTGGGACGCGGACGGCGCGCAAACTGGGCGGCCGCCATAAGCGTGCGACCCGACTGCGACACGGCCAACGTCACGTCCTCGCCGGCATCGAGTCCGGCCTCGACGGTCTGCAGTGCCTCGGCAGTGTAGAGCTGCGCGGCTATACGGTGAATGAGCATGCTGTTCCTCCGGCATCGCAACGCCAAAAGCCCGCCGGGGCAAGCTCGGCGGGTCGTACGTCAAAGATCATTGTTTGTCATGGTAGCGCATGGAGAGGACTCCTGCTCAAGGGCAAACCCGGCCCTGCAAAAAACGCCAGACGAAGATGCATTCCGCCCTACCCCGCTACGCGCACGCTGGGGCACAAATCTGCCAGCGGACACTCGTCGCACTTGGGTTTGCGGGCATCGCAGATTTCGCGACCGAAGGTGATCCACTGATGGTTGACCGACTCCCAATACTCGTGCGGCAAAATCTTGAGCAGATCCTGCTCGGTCTTGAGCGGCTCCTTGGCATGCGTCTTGGGACTCAGCATCAGGCGGTGCGCAATGCGGTTGACGTGCGTATCCACTGCGATGCCTTCCACGATGCCGTACCCCACGTTGAGTACGATGTTCGCCGTCTTGCGCCCCACGCCCGGCAGCTTTACAAGCTCCTTCATGTCGGCCGGTACCTTGCCGCCGTAGTCAGCAACGATCATCTGGGCGGCCTCCACGGCATGCTTGGCCTTACTCTTATAAAAGCCGAGTGACTTAATGGTGTCCGCCACGTCAGCCACGCTCGCCCCGGCCATGGCCTCGGGCGTGGGCCACTGGGCAAACAGCCGCGGCGTCACCTTGTTGACCTGCGCGTCGGTCGTTTGCGCCGAGAGTAGCACCGCGATCAGCAGGCGGAAGGGATTCTCGTGGTCCAAAAAGCACTCGACCGGGCCATAGCGACGGTTGAGGCGCTCGCACACCTCGATGGCGCGCTCGCGCTTGGCGGCATTGGTCTCGCGTGGCATAACGACTCCTCAGCTCAACGGCACAATAAACTTATGGGCACAATTGTCCCACGTCCGAGACGCTTACGCCTCCAAGAATGCGCCGGTCTGACGGCTCCACAGGCTCGCGTACTCGCCACCCGCCTCGACGAGCTGCGCATGCGTGCCGTCCTCGACAATCTCACCATCGGCCAGCACCACAATGCGGTCGAGCGCCGCCACGGTGGACAGGCGGTGCGCCACCACAATGGAGGTGCGCCCGCGCATCAGGTTTTCGAGCGCCTCCTGCACCAGCGCCTCGGACTCGCTGTCCAGGGCAGAGGTCGCCTCGTCGAGCACTAGAATCGGCGCGTCGGTGAGGATGGCGCGGGCGATAGCCACGCGCTGACGCTGGCCGCCCGAGAGCTTGACGCCGCGCTCACCCACCATGGTGTCAAAGCCACGGGGCAATCGGTCGATAAACTCCAGGGCATTGGCCAGGCGCGCGGCCTCGCGAATCTGCTCATCAGTGGCGTTGGGACGACCGTAGGCAATGTTTTCGCGAATGGAGCGGTGGAACAGCAGCGCCTCCTGCGGCACGTAGGCAACCTGGCGGCGCAGGCTTTGCTGCGTGCAGCGCGAGACATCCTGACCGTCCACGAGCACGCGGCCGCCCTGGACATCGTCCAGGCGCAGCAGCAGCTTGGTGAGCGTCGTCTTACCCGAGCCCGATTTGCCCACCAGGCCCACGCGCTGGCCCGCCGCCACATGAAGTGTCAGGTCATCGAACACGTTCTCGCCCGCCGCAGCGTCACGGTACGCAAAGCTCAGGTGCTCAAAATCAATCGCGCCCTCGGTTACTTTGAGCTCAGGGGCGTCCGGGTCGTCTGCCACCAAACGTGGCTCGTCCAGCACGCGCGTCATCTCGGCCGCATCGCCCAGCGCGCGGTTGATGCGCTGCATCATGGAACTCACGTAGTTCAGGCGCATGGTGAGGTTATAGGTGTAGGTAAAAATCATGACGAGCGAGCCGGCCGAGATGCCAAACCACGCGTTGCCGCCCGCCACGAACGCACTCACCACGGCCATGGTGATGACGATAAGGCCCGAGGTCGTAAAGTTGCGCTGCATCATGGCGTGCATCGAGACCGTCTCGGCGTCGCGCGCGGCACGATCGGCGGCGTCGAACAGATCGCGTTCGAAGTCCTCGCGTCCGCAGGTCTTGACGGCCAAGATGTTCGTGACCGCGTCGGAGAGCACGCCCGAGAGCTTGTTCTGTGCGGCGGACGTCGCGGCCGAAAGCGGCATGATGCGCTTGTACATAAGCCAGACAAACGCAATGTAGACGACCATGATGCCCACCAGGATCACGGTAAACGTCGGTACCACCGGGGCGAGTGCGGCCACGGTGCAGATGACCGAGGTGATGGTGGGGATGAGCGAATACACCGTCACGTCGACCAGACCCGTGTAGCCGCTCATAAAACGGCTTGTCTGGCTCACAAGCGATCCGCCAAAGCGGCTGGTATGGAATGTCATGGATTGGTTGGAGAGCGTGTCGAAGCACAGGCGCGCCAGGTGGTAGTTGCCTGCGATCTCGAGCTTGTAGACGGTGTAGTCCTGCAGCTTGGAGAGGATCTGACCCACCAGGTTAACGAGTACGAGCGCCAGGATATAGGGGCCGAAGACCTCGAATACTTGATCGCCCGCCACGGGGCCGGCCTGGACGCGGTCGACGATGAGGGCCATCACGTAGGTGTTGGCAAACGTGAGCAAAAAGATGTAGCCCGCCGACGAGAGCACCGAGAGAAAGACAATCAGCGGCTGCGTGCGCGTGACACCCCAAAACCGCTGCAGCGTGCGGCGCACGGTGGAGCGGCTGAGCGGACTGGTGCTTCTCTGAGACATGGGCTTCCTTTCGCATCTGATAGGGCGAAACGCCATTGTTGCACATTGAAGCGCACTTCAGGCAAGCACGATGCGAAAAGCGATGGGGCACCCGCGTTTACGCCGGCGACCCACCGTCCGTTGCGACTAGTCCTCGTCTTTTTGGTCTGCGAGCAGGCCTGCGGACTCCAAGCCCAAAATCGCGTCGGCTTCCTCAGCATCCTCCAGCGCGTCGATGTCCTTGAGCTTGCGCTCCATGACGTTGGTGCGCGTGGTAATGATGCCCTCGACCGTTTTGCCCGCGGTCTCGATCTGCTGCTGGGCGCGGCGCAGCGCCGCCTGATAGCGCGGCAGCTCGGCCTTGACGGCGGAGAGCACGCGCAGCACGTCGTCGGTACGTTTTTGCAGCCTAAACGTCTGGTAGCTCATCTGCAGGCTGTTGAGAATGGCGGCCATGGTGCTGGGACCGGCTACGTTGACGTGATAGTCGCGGCCCAGGATCTCGATAAGCCCGGGGCGGCTGACGATCTCGGCGTACAGCCCCTCAAACGGCACGAACATGATGCCAAAGTTGGTCGTTGCCGGCACACTCAGGTACTTTTCGCAGATGTCCTTGGCCTCGCGCTTGACCATGGTGTCGAGCGTCTTGCGCGCAGCCGCCACGGTCTCCGCATCGCCCGACTCCTGCGCGTCGAGCAGATGCTCGTACGCATCACCCGGGAATTTGGAGTCAATCGGCAGCAGCACGGGGTCGCCCTCGTCTACCGGCAGCTTGACGGCAAACTCAACACGCTCCGAGGCGCCGGGCTTGGTGGCAACGTTTTCCAGATACTGGTCGGGCGTAAGGATGTCCGCCAGGATCGCGCCCAGCTGCACCTCGCCCAAAATGCCACGCGCCTTCACATTGCCCAGCACGCGTTTAAGGTCGCCCACGCCGGTGGCGATAGACTGCATGTCGCCCAGGCCCTTGTACACGGCCTCGAGCTGGTCGCTCACCTGCTTAAACGATGCCGACAGTCGGTCGTTGAGCGTGCGAGAGAGCTTCTCGTCCACCGTCGCACGCATTTGGTCGAGCTGCACGTTGTTGTCTTTGCGGATGGCGCCCAGCTGAGCATCGACCGTCTCGCGCACCTTGTCCAGGCGATGCTCGATGCCTTCGCGGTTGGCGCCAAGCTGTTGGGCCGTCTCGCGGCGCAGGTCATCCATACGGTCGCCGGCCTGCGAGAACTCGCGCGCAATGGTCAGGTAGCGCTGCTGCTCTACGGCGGCATCGGTCGTCTGCTGCTGCGCGATGGCATTTGCCGTGCGGCGGGTTTCGGCCAACGCGACGTTCAGGGTGTCGAGCGTGCTGTTGGCCTGCTCGAGCGCTGCCAGCGTTTCCGCGCTACTGTCGCCACGCTCCCGCAGCTCGGCACGCAGGCTCTTGAGCTGGAGGGCGCAAGCCACAGCAACCCCCACCGCCACCAAGGCGATCACAACAAGCACAATATCAATAGCAGACATAAACTCCGCCCAACAAACCCAATCGAGCACCAATCAAAGCCGCGATCAATCTTACCCTGTCAAACGCAGTTCATGTCCAATCGAGCGCAGACAAGTTACCTTTGCGCTATGGGTGCTGGTCCGCTAGCTCTCCCAGCTGGCGCGGATGGTTGCTGCGACATCCCCCAAGCGCTGACCAAGAGCTGCCAAGTGCTGAAGTACCTCATTGGGCGAGGCGCCGTTGAGGATGCACGTGAGGGCATATGAGGCCAAGAAGATTGTCGCGAGCCCCATCGGGATCAGCACGATCATCGCCAGCGTACGCAGGCGCTGGGCCCAGAGACGGTGACGCGCACGACGTTTATCGAACGCGAGCTCCTGCGCATATGAATCCTGCTGTACGGAATAGGCCTCTGGCGCCGAGTCACACCCGGGCACAGCTGCAGGTACAGCAGCGGGCACGACATTTTGCGCAAAGGGCTGGGCTGCCGCCCCTTGCATTTGCATCTCCATGAGTCGTTGCTGCTGACGCGGCATGCGCTCAGCTTGTTGCTGCGGAGTCTCAAGAAACAGATCCATGCTGGCCTCCAAAATCGGAGCATTCGATGCTTACGACCAGCATCCCGCACCGCCATGACCGCGACAACGCAATCGCCGGCAATAGCCACAAAGTTTCTTTTGCTCAAAAGCCGTCGAAAAGCCCAACAACTCCCCTACCAGCACTTTCTCTGAGCTTTTTTCGCCAGCAATCTTTTGGCCTTCCACTCTTACGCCAACTGACCAAAATCTAACCAAAAACTTGACGAAAATTGTGAAGACAGGGACCCCACACAAAAACGTGCCGCCCCAAAAAGGGCGGCACGCAAACCAATCTATTAGCCAAAACTCGCTGGCAAGCTCGCGCCGTCAGACCCGCGGCGTATGCCTTTGCCTCGCGCGACCCTGCGAAGCCGTGAGCGAGAGGGAAAGGGATGCGCCGCGGGTCTGACGCCCGGAGCGGTAAAGCCAGCAGTTGCCCCGCGCTCCGCAGCTGGTGAAAGCAGATTACATGCCCGCGAGACCTCGAGCTGCGGTGGCACACATAAACGCCAGGACTAGGATCACGAGTGAGCCCGCGATGTCGACTAGCACGCCCATTGCGCGACGCTCAAACAGCCAGCTCTCAAAGTGCGGAGCGACGTTACGCCAGACACGCCACAACAAGATGCCCATGCCGATGACGCCAGGAATATTGAGCAGCAAAATCTCGGAGCACAAGAGGCCAATCAGGTTGCCGGCGGCAAAGCCCGCATCGCCCTCGCAGTATTTGCGATAAATCATGTACAACATGTATGCCACAAACGGCTGCAGGCACGCAGAGATAAACGTAACCACCATCGAGGGGTCCTGAGAAAAGACATCGGTGAGCTTATCGACACTCGTGGCATCTTTCGAAGCCAAGAACAAGCCAATGACCACCACGGGCACCACGCCCAAGATAACCTCGACCAGAGTAAACAACTTAGCAGTCAGATCCTCGCTAGCCGTATTGAGGTGAGGCGCCCACTCAGGATGAGCATGTGCACCGACCTTCTTGTCCTTCTCGGCACGATCGGCCTTTTTGCCCTCGGCAACCCGACGACCAGGATCCTTGCGAGTCCCCGCCGCAGCAACCCGAGCCCGAGACTTCTTACCCATACAAAAACACCCCACAACAGGAAATAAACCAAAACGCCACTACCCAGTGTACCCCTCAAACAAAGGCGCCGCCCCAACCCAGAGCAAACCCCGCCAACCAAGTAACCGAGCCATCAACCAAACGGCCGCAACCCAATCCCTATACAAAACGTGCCGCCCCTAAAGGGGCGGCACACAAACTTAATTATCAGCTTTTTTGTAGCGAGCACGCGACGACCCGAAGCCGGAGCGCAGGGCGGGGAATACCTTTGCCTCGCGCGACCCTGCGGAGCCGTGAGCGAGAGGGAAAGGTATTTCCCGCCCTGCGCTCCGCGGCAGCCAGCGCCAAGCGCTAGTAGTTCACCACCTGTTCCTCAAAGTACGCCTTCGGGTGGTTACAAACCGGGCACACCTCGGGTGCCTCGGCGCCAACATGCAGGTGCCCGCAGTTCAGGCACTTCCACACCTTTACGCCCTCGCGCTCAAACACCTCGCCCGACTCGATGCGCTCGACAAGTTTGTTGTAGCGCTCCTCGTGAGCCTTCTCGACGGCACCGACGCCACGGAACTTTGCAGCAATCTCGGCAAAGCCCTCTTCCTCGGCGGTCTTGGCAAACTCGTCGTACATCGTGGTCCACTCGTAGTTCTCGCCCGCAGCGGCATCACGCAAGTTGTCCAGGGTGTCGGGAACGGCGCCGTCGTGCAGATACTTAAACCACAGCTTGGCGTGCTCGGACTCGTTGCCCGCGGTCTCGGCAAAGATATTCGAGATCTGCACGTAGCCATCCTTCTTGGCCTTAGATGCGTAGTAGCGATACTTGGTGTGCGCCTGGGACTCACCGGCAAAAGCGGTCTCGAGGTTCTTCTTGGTCTGAGAGTTCTCAAAATCCATAGGTGTACTTCCCTTCAACACATGCCGCCCGTAGGCTTCGAGCGGCCTTGTCTTTAGGATGCCCTCAAGCCGAGAATTTAAACCTTACAATCCTGTTCTTCAGATTCGGGTTGGCTACACGCTTAGCCAGCGGTCACTCTCCACGCGGCAAAAGCCCTCACGCTCCAAGTCGGCCAAAATGCTTGCGACCAGCTCGCGCTCGACCGGCTCTCGGCCAGCTGCCGCCTCCATCTCGTTAACGCCTGCAACGGCCTCATCGAGCGTAATACCCGCCGGCTGCCCATCGCGCGCTGCCAGCAGCATGCGCACGATGTGGGCACGCTTTTGACGACGCGAACCCTCAAACTTGGACTGGCGACTATAGCCCGCCGATCGCCTAGACGGATTGGGCAACGTCTTCTTAAGATACGCACCATAATCCAGCAGCGCGTAATACCACGCGCGCGGCGTGTCGGCATCATCGAGCGGCACGGCAAAGGGAGCAATCTCATCCGCCGTCGCGCCGGGAGCCGCCGGACAGGCGGCCTGAATCAGCGGCACCAGCTCGCGATCAGGAACGGCCGGCACATCGGGAAAGAAATGATGCAGAAAGACCGTGCGCACGTTGGTCTCCAGATACACACCCGGTAGATCGAACGCGAACGACCGGATGCCCTGCGCCGTCGCCGGGCCAATACCGGGCAGGGCGACCAGGTCGCGCGTCTCACGTGGAAACTTCCCGTCCCAGTCCTCTACAACGCGCTGAGCGGCCTTGTGGAGCGCCAGGGCGCGTCGGTTGTAGCCCATCCCCTGCCAAGCGTCCAAAACATCGGAAGGCGCGGCCTGGGCAAGCGCCTGCACGGTTGGAAAGCGATCGAGCCACGCGGGCATACGCGTCTCCACACGCGGCACCTGCGTTTGCTGCAGCATAACCTCGGAAAGCCAAATAATGTACGGGTCGCGCGTACGGCGCCACGGAAGGTCGCGATAACGCAGGACCCCTTCCGAACGAATCATCGAACGAAAGGGGTCCTGAATCATGGCTATGCTCCTTATGCGGCGCTATTCCTCCCGGCAAGCATACGCGCAGGCGGCGTACTCGGGAAACGCATCGCGATCGGCGAACTTGGGATCGACGGCCGGGAACTGGCGATGGGCGACGATATCGCCGAGCGAAACGGAATCGAGGTAGTCGCGCATCAGCGCTTGAGCTCCGGCCCACAGGGAATGATAGCAGCACGTACCCATGCGCGCACAGTCGCCATCGGGCGCGGTGCAATCGTTCATGACGATGGGACCCTGAACGGCCTCAACGACCTGGCGGATGGTGACATCGTCGGGGCTGACCTTAAGACGCATGCCGCCATGGACGCCACGCAGGCTCTCCACAATACCGGCCTGAACCAAACCATGCTGGATCGAACGGGCAAACGAATACGGAACATTGACCTCTTCGGCGGCGGTTCGAACAGAAAGCAGACGCTCCGGGTCCTCGGCAAGCATCGCGAGCATGCGAAGGGCGTAATCAGTCTTCCTCGATATGTCCATTTTTCCCCTTTCAAAGAATAGGAACAGCTCGAACGAGCTCCGGGGCCGAGCTTACGTCGAGACACCAATGACCGTATGGACGCCCAAATTGCAAAATGGGTGCCCACTGAATGCCGTGTTTGAAGCCTCTTGCATCAAAAACGGCCCACAGTGCAATTCAGTATAACCTGCCCCTACTTCATTGAGCAGGCGTTGCGCAACAAATTCCTTGTTTGAACCATGTCTCAAGCGGAGCTTGTCCGAGAATTGGAAGGCTTTGGTTTTGGGCGAAAGGAGCCGATGGGATCAAGGTCCTATCAAACGCAAAAAACCACGTCCGGAGACGTGGTTTTAATTGCGTTGGCGGGAAGTACGGGGCTCGAACCCGCGACCTCCGACGTGACAGGCCGGCGCTCTAACCAAACTGAGCTAACTCCCCAGGCAGTCGTTCGCGTTTGTTTCCGCTCGCGTGCGCTGCGGGGATTAGTATACACAGAAGCCTGTCCGGTGCGCAACAACTTTTTTGAAAATATTTTTTGGGCCCTCCGGGAGGGTCTCCGGGGCCGGCTGGCGCGGGTTAAGTTTGCTGCTCTACAGTCCTGCGCAAGACGGAAAGCACATTAAGTGCTTTCCTTTGCGTGCGGAACTCGCGACAAACTTAATCCGCGCCAGCCGGCCCTGGAGACCCTCCCTACCGTCACTATGTTCAACCAGTTTTGCGGGCGTGCGCCGCTGCGCGGCTAGCCCGCGTGCTCCTCGGCGGGATTGGTCTGATGGATCTTGTTGAGACTCTGCCTTTTGCTGAAAGAAAAACGGGAGATGCGATCTGCATCCCCCGTTTTTGTTGCGGTTACTCCAGGTCAATAAATTTGGTGCTCAGGATCTTGCCGTCTTTGACAAGCATTCTGGCCATGGTGGGGCCTCTGGTGCCTCTGGGGTAGCTGGCGCTGCCGGGGTTGAGGACTAGGCAGCGGCCTACTTGGGCTTCTTTGGTTACGTGGGTGTGACCGTTAATGGCTACGTCTACGGATCCCACGGGCAGGTCTTCACGGTAGTGGGCTACGGCGAATTTGAGTCCTTCGTAGGTGAAGATGGCCAGACGGTCCACATCCGGACCGTAGTCGCGGTAGTAGTCGTTGTTTCCTAGGACCGCTCGCACGGGGGCGATGGTGCATAGATGCTCGTAATCCATCTCTGAGGTGAGGTCTCCGGCGTGGATGATCAGATCTGCGCCCTTGAGCTCGTCCAGAAGCGCGGGCGAAAGATAGCCGTGGGTGTCCGAGATGATGTCGATGCGCTTGGCGCTTGCACTGTTCATGGGATCCCTTCTTCAAAACCGATTCGACGTATATACAAAAAGCCCCACGGCTCCGCAGACAATTGGTCTACAGGGCTGCGGGGCCAGCGTGCTAGAGGCTCAGGGCCTTCTTGAGCGGCACAACGCGGCGGCGCGAGACCGGCACGCGTTCGTCGACGCCCGTAATGCCCAGTTGGATAGCGCCCGAGGGCACCGTCTCGACATCCGTGACGCACGCCAAGTTGACGATATAGCGGCGATGAACGCGAAAGAAGCCAAAGTCGCAAAGCTTGGCCTCGAACTGCGCCAGCGAAGTCGTCGATAGAAAACGGTCATCGACGGTATAGATACAGGAGTAATCGTCCTTGGCCATGATGAAGCGAATGTCATCCACGGGGATGAGGACCTTACGGCCGCCCTTTTCCACCGGAATGCGCTCGATGGTGGCTTTGCTGTCCGTGACGGGCTTGGCGTGCTGCATGACCTTCTCGATCGCGCGATCCAGGCGTGCCTCCTCAACCGGTTTCATTAGGTAATCGACAGCATCAACGTCGAACGCCTCGACGGCATGATCGCTATACGCGGTCACAAACACAATCGCCGGCGGATTCTTAAGCTTATGCAGTGCCTCGGCAAGCTGCAGGCCAGAAGCGCCGGGCATCGAGATATCGAGAAATACGACATCGACGCGGCTTTCCATCAACATCTCAATGGCGGAGCGGACGCTCGACGCCTCAGTGATCGTGCCGATCTTGCCCGTCTGCTCGAGCAAGAAGCGAAGTTCCGAACGGGCCGGGGCCTCATCATCCACAATCATCGCACGCAGCATAGGGATTAAACCTTTCGTCAACAAACTAGGCTGGGCATCCGCCGCTTGGCGTTGAGCCCATAGCCTTTTATTTTACTCTTGAATGTCAAAGATGCTCTCTGACAAATCAAGATGCAGGAGCACTTTGGTGCCCTTGCCCGGCGCCGATTCGACGCGCGTATAAGAGTGCGGTCCATAAAAGCGATGGATGCGCTCAGAAATATTGTGCATGGCCACGCCGGCGCCGCCGCCTTGCGGGGAACTGGCATCGGGGCGGGCGGAGCGCTCATCAAACAGCCTGGCGGCGGTGCCCTCGTCCATGCCCACGCCGTTGTCGGCCACGGCAATCAGGATTGCGTCGTCGCCGTCTTGATGGACGGTCACATCGATCTGCAGGGCATCGCCATCGCCCATGCCATGCCGCACGGCGTTCTCGACAATGGGCTGGATTACAAAGGCCGGGACCAACGTGTCCTCGACATCCTCGGAGACATCGAAGGTCGCCAGCACGCGGTCCTCGCCAAAGCGCGCCTTCTCAAACGTCAGGTAGCGCTTGGTCTGGGCAACCTCGCGCGAGACCGGGATAAGCGACCCCGAGTTGTCGAGCGTGGCGCGATAGAACGAGGAAAACTCGCGCAGCAGCTCGCGGGCACGCAGCGGGTCGGTACGCGTAAACGACGCGATGGTGTTGAGCGTGTTGAACAGAAAGTGCGGATTGATCTGCGCCTGCAGGGCACGCACCTCGGCACGGGCCGTGAGCTCCTTTTGCACCTCGAGCTCGTGGATGGCGAGCTGCGTGGACAGGATCTCGGCAAAACCCGAGGCGAGCGCATACTGGGTACGGTCGACGGCACGCGGGGTCTTGTAGTAGAACTTGAGCGTGCCGACGGTGCGGTCGCCCACCTTGATGGGCGCGATGATACCGGCGGGAACATGGTTGTGCGAGCCATCCGAACCCACCACGTCCACCACGCGGTTGAACGACTGCACGATGCCGTGCTCAATGACGTAGCGCGTGGCGAGCGTGTGGATGGGCGAATCGGGCAGCAGCTTTTCCTCGAACTCGCCCGCGCAGGCCAGCACGTTGCTCTCATCGGTGATGGCAACGGTCATGGCACGTGTCTCGGGCAGGATACGCCGGCACACCAAAAGCGCCGATTCCTGCGTCAGACCGCCCTTAATGTCCTCGAGCATGGCCGAGGCAACCGAGAGTGTCTCCTCGGTGTACTGGGAGCGTACCGAATCGGGATTGAGCGTCAAATAGATAAAGATGCACAGGAAGATGCACAGCAACGCACAGGCGATCACCGTGGCAATCGGCTCAATGCCAGTCGCCAGGGCAAAGATAAAGTACACCAACACGCAAACGGCGCAGACAACGGCGATGATGCGAAAGATTGAAATTGAATTATCGCGCTGGGCGCGGCGGTCGATCATTCAGCCCCCTCCAGGATGCTAATCAGTTGCGTGTCGCGCCAAAGTTCGTCCATGATCTTGGGCCAGAAACTCTGAAAACGCAGGTAGCTTGCGGCGTTTTGGCGGGCATATGTCTTGGCCTCGTCAATACCATGACGCCAGATACGCAGATACCCCTCGTGCTCGCGGGTAAACATGCTGCGAACCATGGCGGTCTTGCGCACGCGGTCGTCGAGCTCGCGCGAGATCCACGGACCCGGATAGGGCATGAGTGATGCGGCGGTAACCGGAATGAGCTCCTTTTGGTGCGCAGCGAACGTCAGCTTGGCCCGCTCGTAGTACCAACGGTACACGTCCTGCATAAAGCGCGGCGAGCGCTTCTCGGACTCGGGCGGCAGGTGGCGCACGGTCCACTCGTTATCGAACCACACGTCATAGCCGA
Organism: Collinsella sp. AM16-21; assembly: GCF_003471905.1. Classification (NCBI taxonomy): domain Bacteria; kingdom Bacillati; phylum Actinomycetota; class Coriobacteriia; order Coriobacteriales; family Coriobacteriaceae; genus Collinsella; species Collinsella sp. AM16-21. The sequence continues at coordinate 54,042 of NZ_QRKJ01000011.1, read as the reverse complement.
ACATGCGCATGTTAAACAGGTAGTCCAGATCCTCGCCGCGGGTGATAAACGGGTCGAAGGCCACGCGCGTAAAGGCGCGGGCGTGCAGGGCCATCAGGCCGCCGCACACGTAATTGGAACGCGAGATGCGGGTGCCCGAGAGCGCCTTTTTCATCCAGCGATTGAACTCGATACGCTTGGTCCACCAGCGATGGCAAATGCCCACTTTGTCCGTGGGAGCCAGCGGCGACCCGTCGCGATCGTAAAAGTATCCGCTCTTGACTAAAATCGGCAGGCCCTGACGCGTCTGTTGGCCCAGTGCATAGGTCGCACGCTTCATAAAGTCGGCATCGATGACGGTCTCGTCGTCATCCAAAAACACAACCGCGTCGTGCCCCAGCACCGCCGCACAGGCAAGACCCATGTTGCGGATGGCGCCGTAGCCGCGCAGGCTCACGCACTCGCCCGAGCCTTTGGGCGCGATCTGCGCCACGCGGTCGGCAACACGCGAAGCCTGAGTATTGGTAACGATGGTGACCTTAAGCGTGGGATGCGCATTAACGATTTCGTGCACGCGATGGGATACGTCGGCCGTGGCAGAAACCGGACAGACCACCAAGAGAATGATGCGCGGAATGTCGCGCACCTGTTCGAGCGAAGTCAGGCAGCGATCGAGTTCCGGGTTGGCGGCATTGAGCGACGTCGAGTGATCGTAGGTGCCGGGAGCGTTTGCTTGGGTATCATCGCCCGCCCAATATGTTGGGATCACAACCGTGGCGTTCATACCTTTACCCTCCTTGCAACACAAAAACGGGGCGCCGCCAAACACAGGCGACGCCCCGCGACCTAGCTGATTCCATCATACCCACTTGGGCTAAACATTGCTCGGAAGTCAGAATGATTTATGCGGCTACTTCCAAAAGAGTACTGCAGATAGGCACAATTGCTGCACTGAGCCCGATTGCCTTACGCCGCCGCCTGAGCCATGCGGGACAGACGGACCAGCAGCACAAAGCCAACAACCAGCAGAACGCCAATAGAAAGGACGCCCAGCGACGGGTTGCCGGTCAGCGAGGTGACAACCGACACCAGGAAGGTGCCCATAACGCTTGCGTAACGGCCAAAGATATCGAAGAAGCCGTAGTACTCGTTGGACTTTTCCTTGGGGATGATGCGGCCAAAATAGCTGCGGCTGAGCGCCTGCACGCCACCCTGGAACAAGCCGACCAAAATAGCGAGCACCCAAAACTCAAAGGCGGTCTTTAAGAAAAACGCGGCAAAGAGCACGATGCCCATGTAGGCGGCGACGGCCACCAAGATCATGTTGAGTGTGCCCACGCGACCGGCGAGCTTGCCGTAGATGATGGCGGATGGGAAGGCCACAAACTGCGTAACGAGCAGAGCCAGCACCAGTTGGGTCGAGTCGATGCCCAGAGCCGATCCGTAGCTGGTTGCCATGGAAATGACCGTGTGCACACCGTCGATGTAGAAGAAGAACGCGATCATGTAGACCAGCACGGTCTTGTTGTGGGCGATCTCGCGCATGGTGTGTCCGACCTCGGAGAACACGCCGCCCACGATGTGGCCGATGGTGTCCTCGGGACCGCGCTCGCGACCGTACTTTTGCTTATAGGTACGAATGAGCGGCAGGGTAAAGATGAGCCACCAGGCACCGGTGATGACAAACGACAGACGCGTTGCCAGCATGGTGGGGACGCCAAGAGCGGGGCCACCCATGATAAGCGCCAGGCAGATGATGAACGGCACGGTGGAACCGATGTAGCCCCAGGCATAACCCGAGCTGGACACGGCATCCATGCGCTCGTCGGTGGTAATGTCGGGCAGCATGGCGTCGTAGAACGTCATAGAAGAGTTAAGGCCGATGGTGCACAGCACGTACACGGTCAAAAATGCCATGGCGGACATGGGGATAGCCTGCGCCAGGCAAAGAACCAGGCCCGTGAGGAAGAAGCCCAAGAAGAACTTGATCTTGTTGCCGGCGTAATCGGCAAGCGCGCCCAGAATGGGCATGAGCATGGCAATGACCAGCGAGGCAATCGTCTGCGCGTTGCCCCAGGCGACCACCAGGTCTGCCGAGGAAGCACCGGTATTGATGGCGTTAAAGTAGATGGGCACCACCGAGGTATTGAGCAGCACGAGGGCCGAGTTGCCCACATCGTACATAACCCAGTTACGCTCGAGCTTGGTGTATTTCATTGACAGGGCCCCTTCGTATTCGCCCGATATGCAGTTAGTTCATCGTACCCCAATTGTCCAGAGGCACCGGTAAGGAATCGGCAAAGGGGCACGCACGAGCCCTACTCCTCGCGGTCGAACTCTTCGTCGGCGCCGAGCACGCGACCGCTGTAATTGACGTGGTTGGTCACGGCTTCCATATCGCCGGTCTCGATAAAGCGGGCGACGGTGAGCTCGTAATCGACCAGCGCGCGGTCAAAGACCTCGGGGAAGCTCTCGTTCGAGACCTCGTCGGTAAAGGGGTTCTTCCATGCCAAGTGGCCCAGATTGCCGGTACGCTCGGGCAGCTCGGTCGTCACGCGGTGCGCAAGGCCGTCGAGCAGCGAATAATCGTGCACCAAGCCCTCGAGCAGGGCAATCGCGCGCGTCTTGGCCGAACCGGCGGGCTCGATAGTGCGGTAGAGCAGCTGCATGTCGGCTACGGCGCCGCCGTACTCCCCCGCCGGGATGTCGATACCGTACACGCGCCCGGCGACGTAGCTCATCAGCACGCCGGCAACGCGATTGATGCGGTCGGTGGTAACGATCTCGCCCGCCGGCGGATAATCCTCGACCGTTGCCCCATCGCGCTTGAGCTGCAGCATCAGCACGTCCAAGTCGCTTTCGAGCACGGCATGAACTTGACTGCCCGAAGCCTCGAGCTCGGGATCGGACTCGACAATGCCAAACTGCTGCTCGTAGACAAAGGGATGGGCATTGCGATCGAGCACATAGTGCGACAGCAGGCCCAGCGCAAAGGCGCGACCCAGATTGGCATCGCGCGGCTGCAGGTGCGACACGCCGTCGCGCAGGCACGAGAACTGGCGCGACATGCGCGAGCGGTGCATGACCTGAGCAAGCGACATGCAGTCGGAAATGCGCGGAGTGAGCATGTGAAAGAAGAACGGGTCGGGACCTTGGTTTCCCAGGATAAAGGCGATGCGCTCCTCATCGGACGTGATAACGCCCTGCGGAAGACGGTCGATGCTTTCCTCGCCAAACAGATGATGCGTAATGAGCGCGGGCATAATAATCCTTTCGATTTCATTCGATGCAATCCATTATGCCCACCGCACAGTCATACCAAACCTGCAACGGCAAACGATGGCGCACCGACCCTTATGCAAGCCCCAAGTGCGATTTGACCTCGGCAGCGCGACGGCGTGAAACGGGCACCGTCGAGCTCACACGGTCGAGCCTGAGCTCCATCAGGCCCGTGGAACCGATCTCGACATTATGCACGTCTTCCAAATTAACCAGATAGCTGCGGTGGACGCGGATAAAGCCCTCGGAGGCCAGGCGACGCTCGAGCGAGGAAATCGACTCATTGATCAGGTACGCCCCCTCGGCGCAGACGGCGTTGCAAAAATCGGCGCGCGCCTCAAAGTAGCAGACATCCGCCACGGGAATGAACACCTTTTTGCCCCCGCGATCCACCGTCAGGCGCAAAGGCTGGCGCGGAGCATGGACGACACGGCGAGCGCCCAGGGCAGTCTCGATCTTGTCGAGCGCCTTTGACAAGCGGGCATCCTCGACCGGCTTGACGATGTAATCGACAGCATCGAGGTTATAGGCATCGGCCGCATACTCGGCAAATGCCGTCACAAACACCACGACCGGCGGCGTCTTTAGGTTCTGCAGCGTCTCGGCAAGCTCAATTCCCGAGCGGCCGGGCATGGTAATGTCTAAAAACAGCACGTCGGGCTTGTTCGACAGAATCGACTCCACGGCTTCGGTGACATTGCCCGCCTCGGCAATCTGACCCACACGCGCATCCTTTTCCAACAGATAGCGTAGCTCAGCCCTAATTGGAGGCTCGTCATCAACCACCAAGATGTTCCAGCCTTCGAACATATGCGCTTCCCCTCTTTTTCTCTCAATCCAACTGCGTACTACACCGTTAGCGGCGCCGGCTCATGCGGCTCGCCGTTCAACTCAACGATGACCTGCGTTCCCACGCCCTCCTGGGACTTCACGCGCATGCCAGAATCTTCTCCGTAAAAGAAATGGATACGCTGAAGCACGTTGAAGAGCGCCAGGCCGCAACCTCGCTTGACGGAGCCGTCGGCGGTAATGCTCTCGGGCTCCTCTCGGCGATGCTGCTCAAACAGATGCGCGCAGACTTCTTCGCTCATTCCGATGCCGTCGTCTTCGACGATGATCTCCAAGCCGTCATCGGTCTCGAAAGCCCTAACACGAATAGAAAGCGGCTCGATCTCGCGCTGCGCATGCTTGATGCAGTTTTCGAGCAGCGGCTGCAAGATAAACGGCGGTACCAGGCTGTCGCGCACCTCGAAGTCGATGTCGACCGAAACGCGCAAACGGCCGTCGCCATACCGGGCCTGCATAAGATTGATATAACGAGTGCCCTGTTCCACCTCGTGCTCGAGCGTGGTGAGCGTATCGGAGTCAGAAAGCGTCTGACGGTAGTAATTGGAAAAGTCGATCAGCAGCGATCGTGCCTTGTCGGGCTCGGTTCGAACGAGCGACACGATCGTGCTGATGGTATTGAAGAGAAAATGCGGGTCGACCTGCGACTGCAGGGCGCGAAGCTCAACGCGGGCCGTGAGCTCGTCCTGACGCTCGAGCTCAAAGCTGGCGAGCTGCGTGGAAATGAGATCGGCAAAGCCCGAGGCAAGGGCCGTCTGGCGCATATCAATGCTGCTCAGGCGGGGGTAATACAGCTCGAGCGTGCCCACGCAATGCCCGCGCACGGTAAGCGGCGCGACAATGCCGGCGCGCAGACGGGGAAAATAACCGCCCGTCTCATTGGATGTGTCACGCGAAAACACGCTCTGCTCGCCCGTCTCAATCACACTGAGCGTGGTCTTGAGCACGACCGGGGTGCCGGCAGGGCACTTTGCCGAGTCCTCGCCCCAGCTTGCCAACACCTGTTTGCCATCGGTAAAGCAGATGGCAGAGGCGATGGTCTCGGACAGGATAATTTTAGAGGCGCCCAGGGCCGCTTCGGGCGTAAGGCCGCGCGACGTGTACGCGAATATTTTTGATGCGATGGCGAGCGTACGGTCGGTTGCGCTCGATGTGAGGTCGTCGGGGACCACAAAGACATACGAGAAGAAGAAGCACAGCATGACCAAGCCGGCAATAACGACAACGCCCGGAACGGGATTGGGATTATCGGTTAAATCCCAGATAAGCAGCAGGATAAGCGCCGGAACGACAACACCGAGCAGGATGGCCTGGACCACATGCTGGGCCGTACGAAAGACCTTGGTAGAGTTGTAGCTCTTGCCCAGAATCAGCCTGTTTAAATCCATCGTCATCCCCTTTTATCTACCGCACCCATAGCAATAAAGAGGGCCGCAAGCGACCCTCTCCATTGCATTATGCAATCAAATACTGTGTTTTACATCCAGTCGTCGATGAACGGTAGCTTAGGCGCTGTATTTGTTACCCTCGCCAAAGGTGCCAGCCTCGACAATCCAGCCGTCCTTCATGATGACGTCCATGTTGTCGGTGTTGAGCACGTGGATGTCGGCGGCGACGTCACCGTTGACGACCAGCAGGTCGGCGCACTTGCCGGCCTCGATGGAACCGGTCTCGTCCTCGATGTGGCACATCTTGGCACCGTTGAGGGTGGCGCAGGTGATGGTCTCGACCGGGGTGAAGCCGATCTTGTCGACGAACTCGTACATCTCCTCGATGGAGCAGTTGCCGTACGGGGTGACGAAGGAGAAGGAGTCGGAGCCGATCGTCATGACGACGCCGCGCTTCTTGGCCTCGCGCAGGCAGTCGTAGTTGCGCTGCAGCTCCTTCTCGACCAGGGTGCCCTCGTACTTGTCGTGCAGCTCGGGGACGTAGACGGGCGGATAGGTGGCGTACCAGGTGGGCAGGAAGGCGATCGTCGGGGTGAAGAAGGTGCCCTGCTCGGCCATGAGGTCCATGGTGCGCTCATCGATATCGAAGCCGTGGATCAGCTGCTCGCAGCCAAAGCGGACGGAATCGTAGGCAGCGGCGTGGTTGTTGTAGCAGTGGCTCCACACGGGGATGCCGACCAACTTGGCCTCTTCGATCACGGCCTGGATCTCCTCGGAGCAGTAGTGCTGGTCGCGACCGGAGTCCCAGCGCCAGATGCCGCCACCGGTAGCCCAGATCTTGATGGCATCGGGGTTCTCGCGCAGGCGACGACGGACGGCCTTACGCAGATCCCAAGGACCGTCAACCTGGTCGCCCCAGGGGTGGGATTCCTTGTTGAGCTGCTGAGTGCAGTGGTGGGAGTCACCGTGGCCGGCAACGCGGCAGAAGCCGAGGCCAGTGGCCAGAACGCGCGGGCCCTTGAAGACGCCCTTGTCGATGCAGTCGCGGATCTGGATACCAAAGCGGCCGATCTCGCAGACGGTGGTGAGACCGTGGGTGAGGCAGTCGTAGGCCTGCTTGACGGCGACGGCCTGCTTCTCGAGGAGCGGCTGCATGACCCAGTCGGTGTCATCGTCGGTCAGGTTGCCCGAGAAGTGCAGGTGGGTGTCGATCAGGCCGGGAAGGACGGTCTTGCCGGCGGCGTCGATAACCTCAACGCCCTCGGGAAGGTCCTGCATAGCACCGGCATACTCGATCTTGCCGTTGTCGTCGACGAGAACGAGGGAGTTCTCGACCGGCTCGGCACCGGTACCGTCGATGAGCTTGCCGCCAACGATTGCATACTTAGTGGACATGGTTCCTCCTTATGGATCCATATAGTGGGCGAGGCCGCGTTGGGTTAAGGCCTCACAAAACTACCCAAGTGGTGCCGGGTTCAGTGCGCGGGAGAGAGGGTTCCGCGCACCCGATCCGCCCCGGCTAGGCGTTATTTTTTGCGGGAATTGGTGAAGGCCATGAGGGCCAGGCCAACAGCCAGCCAGCCGATCACGATGCTCCACTCCACCATGTTGAGGGAGGCGGGAGAGAACGGGATCACGAGCAGGCCAATGATGGTGCCGCAGGCAACGATAGCGAGGCTGATGCCAAACTTGCCGCCGGGCACCTCGTAGGGACGAGGCAGGTCGGGCTCGGTGAAGCGCATGCGCAGGCAAGCGAGGGCGACCATGCCGCAGGAGAAGATGAAGGCGAGGGCCGACACGTTGGTCAGAGGGATGAGCATGTTCTTGCCCAGGAACGGACCGACGACGGTGATGACGCCCAGAACGACGCAGGCGAGCTTTGGAGCGCCGGACTTGGGATCGACCTCGGCGAACTTCTCGGGCAGCTGGCCCTTGCGGCCCATGGCGAGCATGATGCGGCTCGTGGCGCCGTAGAAGGAGTTCATCGGGCCCATGGGTCCAAGCGTGGCGATGACGAGCATGGCCAGGTACAGGAGCATGTTGATGCCCTTGAGGCAGGCAAGCGCGGGAACCGGGCTCTTAACAAACTCATGCCAGTCGAGGATGGTGCCGAACGAGTAGATGCAGACCATGTAGAAGCCGCCGGCGGCCAGCAGGGCCAAGGAGATGATCTTGCCGAACTTGTTCCAGTTGAGGCCCTCGGCTGCTTCCTCAGCCTGCTGAGGAATGGTGTCGAAGCCGGCGTAGAAGAACGGGGTCAGAACCAGGACCGAAACGATGCCTGCGAACAGACTGGTGCCCTCGGTAGCGGGCTTGCCGCCGCCAGCACCGGTGACCTGGGAGAACACGGGCATGGCGTTGTCCGGCGAGCCGGTGAACAGCGAGACGCCCATGGCGAGCAGCATGCCGCAGAGCAGGGCCTTGGTCAGGAAGGCCTGCAGCTTGGCGGCCGAGCTGGCACCGCGGAAGTTGAGGAAGATGACGTAGGTTGCAAAGCCGAGCGCGATTAGCGTCGGGAACAGGTAAACGTCGGCGCCCAGGATGGTGTAGAGCTTGACGGCGCGCAGCCACTCAAGGCCGGGCAGGCTGCCGAACATCTCGGACACGAGGGTCGAGATGGCGATGGCCTCCCACGGGCACAGGATGCCGTTGCCCAGGGCCAAAAGCCATCCGGTGATGTAGCTCATCGTACGGCCAAAGCTACGATCGACATACTCGACGATGCCGCCCGAAATGGGGATAGCAGCCGTGAGCTCACCGAAAACAGCTCCGACGGGCACGAGGAAGATTGCACCCAAGAGGAATGCGATCATAGCGGGAACGGGACCGCCGCCCACGACCATCCAGTCGCCGACCTGCAGAACCCAACCGGTACCGATGATGGCACCGAAACCGATGGTGAAGAAGTTCCAGAGCGAAAGCGTTTTCTTCATGCCGCCGTTATCCTCGACTGCAACTTCTGCATTCTTGTCCGCCATTGTTCCCCTCCTTTCCTTTTTGACGCCCCTTGGCGTCACCCCTTGCGCGGTCCGTTTTGCCGCGCGCTTTTATTCCATGGCTTTAAGATACGGCCTTGGCGCAGCAGCGCCGCTCGCAGCTCGACCGAAGGCAGAACTGCAAAACGAGCGGCACCGTTTTTGGGACGAACGGCACGGTTTGCCGCTCATTGTTGTCGCCCGTCCGACGGGCGTACGCTCATCGGACACATAGAGAGATGTTTTTGAGGCCGTGTGTTTTGCGCCTTTCGTACCGTTTACCGAGCTTTTGACGCGCGGACCCATTTGTTGCACATCTTTTTTGTAGGATAGACAGGTTATACATGAGACAAGGCGGTACGAATGGCATACGGATACAACGACGGTGATCAACGGCGACAAAGCGTTCGCCTTGCTGGCCGCACCACGCCGACGCCCAGAAGTGCCACGAGCAGCAATCCGCAACGCCCTCAAGAGCAACCCAGGCCTTCGTCTCGGCAGCAGACAAGCAGAACACGGCAGAGTGGCCGTCCGAGCACGGGCACAAGCGCGCAGCAAGATAGCCGCTTGGGCGCGCGCACTCGACAGCGCCAAGCCGAGGTTCCGCAACTGCGCCGCAACGGCGCACGTCAGCCCGGCATCCATATCAACCGCTTCTTTTCGCATCCCCAAGGCGGACGCGACGGCAAGCCCTACCGCTCGACATCGTACGTGAATGCCCCCGCCCTGCCGGCTCGTCGGCTTTGCCTCGCACTGTGCTCTATCCTCATCTGTCTGGTCTTTGTGCTTATGAGCTCCTGTATGTCCCACGGCTCGGCCGGTCTCGAGCCCACCGCCGAGGACAAGCTGCTCAAGGCCCCCGTCGCGCCCGGTTGTTCTTTCGCCTTTTCGACCCCGCGCTCGCAATGGCAAGCCGGCACGATGCCCCATATCTATCAGATCGACCCTGCATGGTCGGAGCTGCCTTACGCCGGCGGTACCATCCGCCAAAATGCTTGCGGGCCTACGTGCCTCACCATGGTCTATATCTTTAAGACGGGACGCACCGATATGACTCCCGTCGATATGTGCGCGCTTTCCGAGGCAGGCAATTACGCCCCCACCGGTGCAACCGAATGGTCGTTTATGACGAGCGGTGCGTGGCAGTTGGGACTTAACGGAACGGAGCTTCATAACGATCGCGACTCGATGACTCAGGCGCTGCGTTCGGGAGCGCCCGTCATCGCCGCCGTTCGGCCGGGCACCTTTACCAACGTGGGCCACTACATTGTGCTTTACGGTATTGACGACGCCGACCAGATTGAAGTCTTCGATCCCAACTCGGCCAGCCGCAGCGCCCGCCGCTGGGGCGTCGTAGAGGTCCTTAACGAAGTCGAAGCCATGTGGGCCTACTACTAGTCATTGGGCACTCATTGGGGACAGACTTAAATGAGTGGTCCCAGGCTGCCCGGAACTGCCGGCTCGGAAAGCGCATCCCGCTTTGAAGTTCGATAGCGGGATGCGCTTTCCTCTAGCGGCATGCTTGGGAAACTGTGCCCCACTTTTCGGCCAAATTCAGGGATGTATTTTCCGGTTGAGGGCCCCGGGGAAACTGCGCCCCATTTTGGACGCTCATTCTGGGATGTGCTTTCCGCAGTTGATTGGTGCTACTCATTTAAGTCTGTCCCCAATGACCACCGATAGCAAAAGCCCCGCAGTAGGAGCGGACTGCGGGGCTCGTGAAGAGAGGCTAGTTTGTGGGCGTCTTGCCTGGCGCCCACGAGAGAGGCAATGGAGTAGAGACTACTCGTGGATGCGGGTACCGGAGAGGCCGGCCATGGTCTCGGCGGCCTTGTCCAGGGCGCCGATGATGCAGGTGCGGCCCTTGCGGGAACGGGCAAACTTGATGGCAGCGCGGACCTTGGGCTCCATGGAACCCTTGCCGAACTGGCCCTCGTCGGCCAGGCGCTCGGCCTCGTCGGCGGTGAGGTCCTCGAGCTCCTCCTGGTTGGGCTTGCCAAAGTTGATGGCGACATGCTCAACGGCAGTCAGCAGGAACAGAACGTCGGCGTCGCAGTCCTCGGCCAGCAGCTCGCCGCCCAGGTCCTTGTCGATGACGGCGGGAACGCCCTTGTAGCAGCCCTTGTTCTCGTAGTCGCGGACGACGGGGATGCCGCCGCCACCGCAGGCGATGACGATGAACTCGTTGTCGAGCAGGTTGAGGATGGAGTCAGCCTCGACGATCTTCTTGGGATCGGGGGAAGCGACGACGCGACGCCAGCCGCGGCCGGAATCCTCGACGAAGACCTTGGAGGGATCCTCGGCCATGAACTCCTTGGCCTGCTCCTCGGTGTAGAAGGGGCCGATCGGCTTAGTCGGGTTCTTGAACGCGGGATCGTCGGGATCGCACTCGATCTGGGTGACGACGGTGGCGGCGTGCCAACGCTTATAGCGCTTGTGCATCTCGCGGCCAATGCCCTGCTGCAGGTGATAACCAATGTAGCCCTGGGACATGGCGCCGCACTCGGGCAGCGGCATCTCGGGGGTACCGATGGCATCGTGGGCAGCGGCGAAGGCGTTCTGGATCATGCCGACCTGCGGGCCGTTGCCGTGGGTGATGATAATCTCGTTGCCCTGCTCGATAAGACCAAGGAGAGCGTGGGCGGTGTTGCTCACGGCCTCGATCTGCTCGACGGGGTTGTTGCCGAGGGCGTTGCCGCCGAGGGCGACGACAATACGATCGGGCTTGCCAAGAGGCTTAGACATTGCTGGAATCCTTTCTGTAAAAGGCCTACAACCCATTAATAACCCGCGTCCGTGCGATACGCGAGTTTATTAAGGTTTATATTCTCTTTATCGCTCATTTTATTCATTTTGAAAATACCTAAGCGGCGAACGGTCGATTTTACCCGCTCAGCGTAAAGAAGCCCAGTTCAGGCATATCTACGCCATTTACGTGCAACTTTATTTAAATAGAGCAGGGATTAGACCAGATTATGCAAACTATATCTTTGCTAAACACAAAACGGACAGCGCAATATCTTACTCGCACTATACGAGATTCTATACATTTATTAGACGAGTATGCACCCCTGCAAAAACACGGGGCTTTTCATCCAACAAAAGGGATAGCCAATCGCGCTTCACCCCGCGGCAAGCGGCTGTGAGTTCGTAGTATGGAACTTTACCGTCGGCTTCTGCATGAACGCTGCCGACGCCCTTTCGCTCCTGCGCGCCCAAGCAGCCGAGAACGCTAACGGCGCCACTGCCAACCTGGCCACCCTCAACAACGGCGCCGCCAGCCTTTTCGCAAAGTACCGTGCTGGCTCGCTGGCTTTGAGGCCTAAGTGAGCTTTGCTATTTGCCAATTTTTGTATGATTTGGGTCAAATCTATTTGTCAATTTTTGTATGATTAGGGGCAAATCTATTTGCCAATTTTTGTCAATGAGGTGTTTTAATGCTACGCCGCAAGGTCACTGATAGGCTTTTGAGCTGGAAGAATAACTCCCATAAGGCCCTGCTTGTTACCGGTGCGCGTCAGATTGGCAAGAGCTATGCGATTCGCGCGTTTGGAAAGAGCAACTACGCTTCGTATTATGAGGTCAATCTGCTACTTGATGCCGAGGCAAGAGACGTACTTGTTGGCGCTAAGAACTCCATTGACTTCATCAACCGTGTGGCCCTTCTTGCGGATGCACCGCTTGTTGAAGGAGACACGCTTATCTTCGTCGATGAGATTCAGGAGTATCCGCAGATCGTTACACTTATGAAGGCGCTGGTCGAGGACGGACGCTTTAGCTATGTCTTCTCGGGGTCTATGCTTGGGACTGAGTTTAAGGGGATCTCTTCTTTTCCGGTAGGGTATGTCGAGCACATTGTTATGCGGCCGATGGATTTTGAAGAGTTTTGTTGGGCAAACAGCGTCAGCGAAAATGTGCTTGCAGATATTCGCAGCCGCCTTGTCGAGAGACGTCCCGTCGAAAACTATATTCATGAGGCGATGCTCAAAAACTTTAGAGCCTATATCGTTTGCGGCGGCATGCCAGAGGTCGTTCAGAACTATATCGATTCGGGCTATTCGCTCGTGAGAACGCGTGAGCTTCAAATTCAGCTAGTCGATCAGTACAAAAGCGATATCTCTAAATATGCATCGACTCGAGCGTTTAACGTTCGCTCCATTTTCGAGCAAATTCCCGTTCAGCTTGAGGCGGAGTCCCATCGCTTTATCGTCTCGTCTCTAGGCGAGGGAGCTCGTCTTCAAAAATACGAGCAGGATTTCCTATGGCTGGTGAACGCAGGCGTTGGATTGATGGTCCCCCAGGTGACGGAGGCACGAAGTCCTCTCAAGAGGACGGAGAAAACGACGGCCTTTAAACTATACGAGTCCGATACAGGTATGCTCGCATCGCGGTATCCCGGCAGCACGGCACGCGCCGTCTACCTTGACATGAAAACCCCCAACCTCGGCGGCCTCTATGAGAACGTGGTCGCACAGGAACTCGTTGCCCTCGGAGCAGATACGTGGTACTACCAAACGCGTGAGGTCGGTGAAGTCGACTTTGTAATCGAAGGTGCCCGCGGGCATGTTGTCCCAATCGAAGTCAAATCGGGCAAGAAAGTTCGAGCACATGCAGCCCTCGACCGTCTGATGAGTGTGAGCGAGTACAAAATTCCCGAGGCCATTGTGTTAAGCCGCGAGAACCTCAGCAAAGAGGGCAAGGTCCTGTACGCTCCAATCTATATGACATTCTGCCTCGATGAGTTTATGGAAAACGACGACCCCGACAACGATTTCTCGTTTGCACCCATATCCCTCTAGGCCATCTGGGTCCGCAACCAAATCCCCCTCTATGCCCAAAGCCGCGAAACAGCGACCGGGACAAGGCGCCCCACCAACCACGTCCTTCATCAGCCCACACAATCCGAGGACGTAGTCGTAGCAGGATCTGAGGGCTGACCTTCGCGGACACTCCGCAGGACGAAAGAACCCCCGCCGCACGTAGTGCGCAGCGGGGGTTCTTTCATGTCCGAGGACGTCCGCGAAGGTCAGCCCTCAGATCCTGCGGTGGGAGACCTAGGCCTCGTTGTACACCGTCTTGAGCTTCAGCAGGTGAGCGTAGCGGTCCATAGCGGCCTGCTCGTTCTCCTTGAAGAGCTCCTCGGCGCGCTCGGGGAAGGAACGCGTCAGCGAAGCGTAACGGGCCTCGTTCATCAGGAACTCCTGATAACCGCCCGCGGGCTCCTTGGAATCGAGCGAGAACTTCTTGCCGGCAGCAGCCTCGGGGTTGAAGCGGAAGAGGTTCCAGTAACCGCACTCGACAGCCTTCTTCATCTCGGCCTGGCAGTTCTGCATGCCACCCTTCTTGATGGAGTGCATCTCGCAGGGGCTGTAGCCGATGATGAGGGACGGGCCGTCGTAGGCCTCGGCCTCGTGAATGGCCTTGAGGGTCTGAGCCGGGTTGGCGCCCATGGCGACCTGCGCCACGTAGACGTAGCCGTAGCTCATGGCGATCTCGGCCAGGGACTTCTTCTTGGTCACCTTACCGGCAGCGGCGAACTGAGCGACCTGGCCCAGGTTCGAGGCCTTGGAGGCCTGACCACCGGTGTTGGAGTAGACCTCGGTGTCGAAGACGAAGACGTTGACGTTGTGGCCGGAAGCCAGGACGTGGTCCAGGCCACCGAAGCCGATGTCGTAGGCCCAGCCGTCGCCGCCGAAGATCCAGAAGGACTTCTTGGTGAGGTAAGCCTTGTCGGCGAGGATTGCCTTGGAAGCCTCACAGCCGCACTTCTCGAGCTCGGCAACGTAGGCGGCGGCAGCGGCCTTGGAGGCCTCGACATCGTTGATGGAGTCGAGCCAAGCCTGGCCGGCAGCCTTGATCTCATCAGACGGACCATCGGCAGCGATGATGTCCTGGGTAGCGGCAATCAGCTTGTGCTGAACGGCCTCATAGCCGACGGCCATGCCCAGACCGTGCTCGGCATTGTCCTCGAACAGGGAGTTGTTCCAGGCCGGACCGTGACCGTCCTTGTCCTTGCAGTAAGGAGCGGTGGCAGCGGGGTTGCCCCAAATGGAGGAGCAGCCGGTGGCGTTGGAAATGAACATGCGGTCGCCGGCGACCTGGGTCACCAGACGTGCATAGGCGGTCTCGGCGCAGCCGGCGCAGGAGCCGGAGAACTCCAGGTAGGGCTGCTTAAACTGGCTGCCCTTGACGTTGGCCGCGATGAGCTCCTTCTTCTCGGAGACGTTCTCGACCATGTAGTCCCAAACGGGCTGCTGGTCCATCTCCTGCTCGGTGGGAACCATCTCGAGGGCGCCCTTGGGGCAAACCTTGACGCAGTTGGTGCAACCCATGCAGTCGAGCGGGGACACAGCCATGGTGAACTTCATGCCCTTGGCCTTGGGGCCCATGGCGTCGAGCGTGCGGGTAGCCTCGGGCGCGGCGGCAGCCTCGTCCTCGGTCATCGCAAACGGACGGATGGTGGCATGCGGGCACACGTAGGCGCACTGGTTGCACTGGATGCACTTGGTCTCGTCCCAGTGGGGAACGACCACGGCGACGCCGCGCTTCTCGTATGCGGAGGCGCCCAGCTCAAACTGGCCGTCGGCGCAATCGACGAAGGCGGAAACAGGCAGGCTGTCGCCGTCCATGCGATCGATGGGCTCGAGCAGGTTCTTGACCTGCTGGGCGATAGCGGACTTGGTCTCCTCGGAGAGCTCGACGGGAGCGGCATCCTCGGCGGTAGCCCAGTCGGCCGGAACCTCGAACTTACGGAAGGCGGTAGCGCCGGCATCGATGGCCTTGTGGTTGGCGTCGACGATAGCCTGGCCCTTCTTCATGTAGGACTTGGTAGCCGCGTCCTTCATGTACTGCAGGGCGTCCTCGGCGGGCAGGACCTTGGCCAGCGCGAAGAAGGCGGACTGGAGCACCGTGTTGGTGCGCTTGCCCATGCCGACCTTGGCGGCCAGGTCGATAGCGTCGATCAGGTAGACGTTGACGTTGTTGTTCGCGATGTAGCGCTTGGCCACGGCGGGCATGTGCTCGGCGAACTCCTCGTCGCTCCACTGGCAGTTGACCAGGAAGGTGCCGCCCGGCTTGACGTCGCGGACCATCTTGAAGCCCTTAACGATGTAGCTGGGGTTGTGGCAAGCGACAAAGTCGGCCTTGGTCACGTAGTACGGCGAACGGATCGGGGAATCGCCAAAACGCAGGTGCGAGACGGTGACGCCGCCGGTCTTCTTGGAGTCGTACTGGAAGTAGGCCTGGACGTACTTGTCGGTGTGGTCGCCGATGATCTTGATCGAGTTCTTGTTGGCGCCGACGGTACCGTCGCCACCCAGACCCCAGAACTTGCACTCGATGGTGCCGGGGGCTGCGGTGTTGGGCGCATCCTCGGCCTCGGGCAGGCTCAGGTTGGTCACGTCATCGACAATGCCGATGGTGAACTCGCGCTTGGGCTCGTCCTTCTTGAGCTCCTCGAAGACAGCGAAAGCGGACGCGGGAGGCGTGTCCTTGCTGCCCAGGCCATAACGACCGCCGACGACCTTGATGCCCGTCTTGCCAGCCTCGTAGAGAGCGGAGACGACGTCCTGGTAGAGCGGCTCGCCGATGGAACCCGGCTCCTTGGTACGGTCCATGACGGCAATCTTCTGGACGGTCTCGGGGAGAACGTCGACGAAGTGCTTGATGGAGAACGGACGGAACAGACGAACCTTGACCAGGCCGACCTTCTCGCCGTGAGCGTTGAGGTAGTCGATGACTTCCTCGAGCACGTCGCAGAAGGAGCCCATGCACACGACGACGCGGTCGGCATCGGGAGCGCCGTAGTAGTTGAACAGGCCGTAATCGGTGCCGAGCTTCTCGTTGATCTTCTTCATGTAGCCCTCGACGACGGCGGGAAGCTCGTCGTAGACCTTGTTGCAGGCCTCACGGTTCTGGAAGAAGATATCGCCGTTCTCGTGGCTGCCGCGGGTGTGCGGGTGCTCAGGGTTGAGCGCGTGATCGCGGAAAGCCTGGACGGCGTCCATGTCGCACATCTCGGCCAGATCCTTGTAGTCCCACATGGCGACCTTCTGGATCTCGTGGCTGGTGCGGAAGCCGTCGAAGAAGTTAAGGAACGGGGTCTTGCCCTCGATGGCGGCAAGGTGAGCCACCGGCGAGAGGTCCATGACCTCCTGGACGTTGCCCTCGGCGAGCATGGCGAAGCCGGTCTGACGACAGGCCATGACGTCGGAGTGATCGCCAAAGATGTTCAGGGCGTGGGAAGCGACGCAACGCGCGGAGACGTGGAAGACGCCCGGGAGCTGCTCGCCCGCGATCTTGTACATGTTCGGGATCATCAGGAGCAGACCCTGAGAAGCCGTGTAGGTGGTGGTCAGAGCACCGGCGCCCAGCGAACCGTGAACGGTACCGGCTGCACCTGCCTCGGACTCCATCTCGACGACCTTGACCGGGGTGCCGAAGATATTCTTGCGACCCTGGGCCGCCCACTGGTCGACATGGTCGGCCATCGGGCTGGACGGCGTAATGGGATAGATTCCCGCTACCTCGGTGTACGCATACGAAACATATGCGGCCGCCTCGTTGCCGTCCATAGACTTAAACTTACGCGCCATATACCCCTCTCCTCTCATATAGGTATACAGGCCCCGGCGATCGCCGGGATGTTGGCGTGATGGGATTTTCGCTGTTGCTTCCAATCATCTGGCAGGCAGGCTCAGCAGCAGGTACATGGCGTGGAGAGAAGGCATGCCGAGGCGAGGAGGGCTGCACGCGCTCCACAAGCCCAGCTACCCGTCTTGCACATGACCGAGCGCCGCAAAGGCCGCATGCCGGATGCTCCCGGGCACGCCCCGGCGATGGGAAGCGCCCGCAACGGAAATCCGCATGCGGGTTTATTGTACCCCGCCGTCAAGTGTAATTTCGGCAAATATAGGCGGGCGGTAAAGGTTTACCTTGGGTGACCATCAAGGGCAAAATTGATCCTTCCGTCACCGAGGGACCAAATGGCAGCCGCGGTGAAATAGGAACTGTTTTTGCCGGCCGTAGCCTTAAACAGCCCCTATTTCACCGCAACTTATTTAGGAGATGAGTCAGAGGGCGCCGAGGAGGATGGCGTAGGTTGTGGATTCTCCGAGCTTGAGCTCGTCACCGGGGTTGAGCTGGGCGGAGCGGCCGGGCTCGACCTGGGTGCAGACGTTCGTCGCGTCGTTTACCACCACGGTTCCGTTGGTGGACGACAGGTCCTCAACGTACCAGACATTTTGGTCATCGCACCACACGTGGGCATGGCGAGCCGAAACGTCATCGCCCACATCGGTGATGCCGCCCTCCCCCGTTGCCAGCGCGCCGATCTCGACGCCTTCCTCACTCGGCTGAATCCAGCGCGGGACGCTCACCGCGTAGCCGTTTTGCACGCGCAGCAGTCCCAGCGGATGCGCCGGCGCGACCTCGTGCTCGCCCGACTTGGAACCAAGGCGGGCGTGAGAGCAAACGGCATAGGGAACGAATCTTGCGGATGTACTCCTCGACGTCAGGCAGGTAAGCCCCACGAAGTCACCGGGGAGGCCCAAGCGGCCCGGCACCACTTCCAGATTCTGACCAGGGCGAGTCGTTCGCCGGTGGCTGAAGGCTCGCTCCCACCCAAAAGGGGAGATTCGCGTTGTTCCCCAATCGCTCTCGCATCTTTCATTTTGCTCGAGGTGGGCTATAAAAACTTTCCTGGTGAAAGGCGGCGATTGGTTTCCTTTCTTTCTAGAGGAGCGCGCCTGTAATCTGTTTTCATCCTAAATCAAGTTGAGATCGGACCTTCCAGAGGCAAGTCGACTCAAACTGCGAGGCTCCATGTTGGAATAAAGAGCGCTGTCGAAGTGCCAACAACACAAAGCTTGCCAGTCTCAAATAGAACCTTTTGGGAGTCCGATTGGGCCGCACACCGAATCCCCGCTGGTGGTTTTTTATAGCTGCGTAACAATAAACAAGGTTAGTGCCAGTCCAGCATGAAATTGAGGAACGTATGCATTTTTTCTCAGTAAGTGATCGTCGTTACTGCTTCGATGAGGTCACTCGCAATTGCTTTCAGGTTGACCAAGCATCAGAAGATGCGCTTCGCATATTTGAAGCATCGGGAAGAACGGTCAACTCGAAGTTGCTAACAAAGTCACTTGCTGCGAAAGGCTACGACCAAACGACCATAGCAGAACTTGAAGACGACATTGATGAGTATCAACGATTGTCTGAGCGGACTTTCTTAACAAAAGACACGCCTCGAAAACTTAGATCCATCGAACTCCACGTTTCACATGCATGCAACCTTGGTTGTAGTTACTGTTTTGCCGGTAAAGGAGATTATGGAACGTCTCCTCTGCTGATGACAGACGAGATAGCCTTCAAGGCGGTCGACTACCTCGTCGCAAGTTCATCGGAAAACGAAACGCTTGCAATCGTCTTTTTTGGTGGGGAACCCATGATTAACGAGCCGCTGATATGGAAAACGGTCGACTATTCAAAAAGAATATACCCCAATAGAAACTTTACCTATTCTATTACGACCAACGGAACGCTTTTGAATGACACTGCTGTGAATTCTTTCAAGGAGCACGGGTTTTCTGTTCTGATTAGTCTCGATGGTACAGGATGCAAGCACGATGCATCGCGCCCGTACAAGACGGGAGGCGGCTCTTTCTCCGATATCGACAAAAACGTTCGTCGTTTTTCCGAGTCGTTCCCCTTCGGCGCAAGAGCGACCTTAACAAATAATAACTGTAACCTTGTTGAAGACTATCTTCAGTTTAAAGAGATGGGCTTCAGAAGGATTTACTTCTCGCCCGTGAGCTCATTCGATGAGAATATCAAACTCGACGAACACTCATTAAACAAAATCAGGGCGGGCCTAATAGATTTGGCGGATCAATATCTCAAACAGATTGATCAAGGGGAAAAGCCCTTGTTTAGAACATTGAAAACTGCAGTTGATTTGATTATGAGCAACAGGATCGCCTTTGTCGGATGCGGGGCTGGCAGGCGTTTTATTTCCGTGACTCCCGAAGGGGACGTATACCCCTGTCACAGGTTTGTCGGGATGATGCGATTCAAAATGGGCAACATCGTCACCGGAATTGACGAAACTAGGTATATTGAAAACTGGAGTCAGGGTGTCGAAAAAAGAATTGACTGTACGGACTGTTGGGCTCGGTCTTTCTGTGGTGGGGGCTGTAGCTGGGAGGCTGCAGACGAGCACGGCTACTTGCCCAAGAGTCTACACCCTGCATCATGTGAATATAGAAAAATGTGCTACGAGATGGCTTTTGACCTTATTTCCCGCCACTCATCTTCGCAGGAGAAAAATCAACGAGAAGCTACTGTATCGGAATAAGCGGTTCAGCGCATTGCTGTCACCATTGTGGAGGTGTTCGTTCTTCTGATTACCGTCTGCGAAGCTTATTGCTACGTTCGCCGAAACCATTCTAGAAATATGGTGAACTAGACATCTTGGTTTGTTATACACAATATTGAGGTTTTTCTGCACTCAAAGGGAGGTAGTCGTGAAGCATATTCATCCGATTAATCCAGGAAGTGGCGACGAGGCAGGCGTGAAGCCGATGTCTTTTGACTGCCTCTTGGGCATTACTGACATCTGTACTGTTTATGATAAAGCAGATGGCTGTGGTGCATACGATTACTGCGACTATGACATGGATGGCGGCAGCATCTGCGTTGTAGATCACTGTGGCATTGATCAAACGTAGTCTCTAATTGGATTAAGGTGAGGAGCTGTTATGAAGCATATCCATCCTGTTGGTTCAAATGAACATACTCCCGTTGAGCCTTGTTGTCTTGGAGTTGATATATGCAATTTTTACGACATCGCCGAGTGCCCTGTTGCGGATTGGTGCTATGTCGATAAAGAATCAAGCTGTGTTTTGCCAGCAGATTGGTGCGATCCAGTTGACGAGTAGTTTTTGTGTCTAGGAACTATTTGGTCCAATTCAAAATAAGATGGGGACAAATACCAAAATCTCGTGTCTGGGAGGAGTTATGCCATTATTGCAAGGTCTCGTTGGATTAACCTTTGTACTTGCTTTATATCTGGCACCTTTTTTATTGTTATTCTTCATTATCCGATTCTTTCTTCGGAAAAAATAGGAGTATCACGCAAACATTAGCGTAGCTTTCTTCCAATATGAGCCGAGCATTGGCAAGTGGAATAAGAAGCCCGACCGTTCGTCACATGAAAGTGATCGGACGGGCCTCTCAATTTAACCCGGGCCGCCACCCATAGCGGCTTTCCGGGCGTATTTTCGGTGCAAAGCAATCGTCAGTTTAATCCTATGCGTCGATACCGCATTTCATTTGTTCGGCTCGTATTCTACGGCCTTGTAACCCTCGCACTCTCCGGCAAACGGATTGAACACGAAGGCAGAGATGATGTGTGCGTGGACATCGAGGCTGCTGTAGGCAACATACTGGGGCATGGACCCCCGCTGCGCGTGGCATGCGGCCCGGCATATTCATTGCCGTCCAACCCCGTGTAGTTGCAGCAAAGGGTGGAACCTCAATGCTCAGCTCATGTTGTCCGTGGGACACGAGAATTGTAAGTACACTTTGGTGTGATTCTCACGATGATACTGAGCCACCTGGAATAAGATACGTCGCGACAACACTTCGCTTCACCTCTGTCTCGACAAGACAACGTAGACTAAAGTTTCCTTTAGTAAGAGAATGAGAACTATATCTGAAAGCGTTGCGATGGCGTGAAGGCACCGAGTCCGAACCGACTGAATGCTACGTGCATCTGCATCGCTTTTTTGTTATCTCTGTCAGTTGGGTAGCACTACACTTGTCAGCATTTACCCCGGTACATGCTGCCTAAATCCACTACCCCTTCTACCGCGCCGACCATCTCGTCATCGTGAGAGACAATGATGATCAGCTGGCTTTGCTTGTTGCGCTTAACATAGGCCGCAAGCTCGGCGCGGCTTACAGCGTCTAACCCAGTCGTGGGCTCGTCGAGTACCAAAACTGACGACTTGCGTGAAATCGCCGACCATAAGTACACTCGGCGCAGCTCACCGCCCGAAAGCGCGGAGCAACGTTTCCCGAGCAACTCCTTCACGCTGTTTTCCAGCGAAAGTAGGCCATCTACACCCCGGTGATAGGAAGAAAAGGGCGTGTCGAAATACTCTAACAGCTCTTTCACCGTTTCGTCCGGCGCGAAGCACGACTGTGGGCAGCACGATATCTCTCTCGCACGTATGTAATCCAAGTCGCATTCTTCGATTGGCACGCCGTTGTATTTTACTTTGCCTTTCGATGAGTATAGCCCGAGCATCAAGTAAAGAAGTGACGTCTTGCCTCTTCCGTTTTCCCCAACTATGCAATATGTACCAGGACCGGAAAACTTGAAAGAAAACCCGCCGAGGACCTCTCGGACAGATCCGTCTGGAAGGGCAACCGAGAATTCCAAATCAGATACCGAAATGTCATTTATTTCATCGAGTTTAGCTAAATCGGTCCGATTCCACCCCGATCTCTCCTTTTCTCTCGTCGCGATAGCCGTCCTATCCCATGATGCTTTGGCATCTTGATAGGATTTGAACAATGACATCATACTTTTCAAAGTCTTAAAGAGAACCGCGAAGTATGTACCGATGATAGTGTACTCGCCTATTGACATAGTTCCGTTAATGATTCGTACTCCGGAAACAACAAGTATCACCGCTTGAAACAACGCTGCGAAAAGACCATCGAGCGATGTCAGAGAATATGATAGCTTTCCGGAGCGCAAAACTTTGGGAAAATAGCTCTTAAACCCAGCGTCGAGCGCTTGTTCGCTCTTGCCGTACGAAGATGTCAGTTGAATGTTGAGAATCTGATTAAGCTGCGATGCAATTGCGGCGTAAAAGGCGCTGTCCGCCTCTTTCTTCTCATACGTGACCCTATACAAAAGTTTCCTCAACCCAGTAATTACACAGAAATACACGATGAGGAGAATGATGGAAAACACCGCGAGAGTTGAATCAATTGACCATATGATAAGCAATACGATGGGAATGGCTACAATGGACAGCGGCGCACTGATAAAATTCGCCAAAACGAAGGATGAGACCACGCTAGAGTCGGAAATAATCCGTTGCGTTGTATAGGCTGGATCGATGGTCCGACTCACCAAGTAATCGTCTCTTTCAAAACGCAAGACGGCCTCCCTGAGAAGATCAAAGGAAAGTCTCGTGGTTATGCGAATGGAAAGTGTTCCTGCAAAATAAGTAAAGAGGGTGGAGAAAACTCCTATTGACGCAACCAGGAGCGCGAAGAGTACGGCGTCTCTTTCGCTGCGGTTACCGAGAAGAAAATCTAAGAATTTCCCGTTCACGTATGGCATGGCATAGGAGAGAGCGGTTCCAATCACCGTGATAGCAATGAAGACGAAAGCCCCTTTTGCTCTGATGAACCTCGAGAGAACGCATCGAATCAAGGAAGGCCCCAATCTACCCGCCACAAAACATCAATCACTGATACCTTACACCTCAACACAACAGGAGCGAAGATTTGCCAATGAGACTGCTTTAAGATTGCCTTGGGCCAATACGATCTCAAGCTCTTCCTACAAGAGAGTCGGAATCGGACATCTCCTCCGACGAACCTGGCAATCGGGCGGTTGAAATATCTTTTTCAACCGCCCGATTGCCACAATAGATTTGAGCATCCGCCCACAAACGTCCGCGTTTTATACCCATCAAATCCTTTGCCTTTTGTCGTCTAGACTAGAAAAATCGCTCGAAATAACGCAACCGGCCTGCTCGCTTGAAGAAACCTAAGCCCGTAACGTAGATGTGCAAACTTCCGAAACGCCTTGCGCGGCATAGTGCGTATAAACTTCGTCAACCGCCTCAGAAATATCTGAGTATCGCGCCGGGTCAAAAGCATACGATGTCGCAGCTATACCCTGCACCCATTCGGAACGCGGATTAATTGAATAGCCACACAGCATCATCATACATGCATCTAGACCTGATTTCCCAAGTATCCGACGTATTGATGAGAGCATCGCGGGTCGCCCCCGCACCATCGTCGTCACCCCTATTAGCAGTATTTACCGTTTTTCTCTAAATGCGTATCGCCACCCTTAAGAATACGAAGTGTTTTATCCAGACCCGATTGTCCTCCATCTCAAACGAAGGGATAAGGAATCTCATCCGGAATCGGCAGTAACGGAGGATTCACAACGACAAGCGAAAAACATGAGTCATCTCTCAGAGGGGAGTAAAGGCTCCCCTCAAGCACCCTAGTTTCGTCATCCAAAGAGTTGATGGCAGTGTTTTTCTTACAAAGGTCGACAACAAAAGGGTTGATTTCTACAGATGTTACATCCATGCCACAGTTGGTAAGTATCAGGCCCTGTATTCTGGGGCCAGAACACAAATCGAGAGCCTTCCGTGCGCTCTGCGGTGTAAGGCGCCAATCTCAGCAAATCTGTCCCACAATACTGCGCTGAAGAACAACACGGAACCCCTGAGCCAAACTCCCCTATACCTTATTAAGGCTAAGACAGGCAAGTTCACGCACCCGGCATATTCCAGAATAACATCCTATTGTTTTAGATGCTCTACAAGCATGAACAGCCGCGAATCGGAAAGATCTTCTAGTTTCGCCCCGACTGACCGCCAAGGGCCAAAATGGCCTCTCCATCCCCAGGCGACCGGCTCTGGCGCGCCGAGGAGTGTCCCCAAGTGCCGGCAGAAAAGGAACGTCCTTAACTGCCGGCTAGAGGGCACCGAAGAGGATGGCATAGGTAGTGGATTCGCCGAGCTTGAGCTCGTCGCCGGGATTGAGCTGGGCGGAACGGCCGGGCTCGACCTGAATGCAAACGCGCGTGGCCCCGTTTACCACCACGGTTCCGTTGGTGGACGACAAGTCCTCGACGTGCCAGATATTTTGAGCATCGCACCAGATATGGGCATGGCGGGCCGAGACATCGTCGCCGACGTCGGTAATATCGCCCTCACCAGTGGCCAGCGCGCCAATCTCAACACCCTGCTCACTCGGCTGAATCCAGCGCGGGGCGCTCACGACAAAACTGTTTTGCACGCGCAGCAAGCCCAAAGGGTGCGCCGGGGCGGGTTCGCGTTCGCCCGCAGTCAGCGACATGCCAAGCGAACGCGGCGTGGATGTGCCTCCGCCGCAGGTCGCGTTCGCGTAGTCGATGGCATAGTTCACCGAGGACCGCACATCCGCCGAACAACCGACGGCGACAAACAGCACCAGCACGACCTCGGCGCGCTCGGCGGGCATGAGTTCCGCCGCCTGGGACAGGCGATCGAGCGCGTTGCGATAGAGATTCGTGTCCTGGTGGCACTCTTCGAGCGCGCGTACCATCGGTTCACCTGCAGGACCGCACACCATATTGATTACAGCCGTGGAGTCCATGGGATTGCGCTGGCGCAGGGCCAGTTGCGACATAATACGCGCAGCCGAGGTACCGTATTCGACAAAGTAGCGCTGCTGAAGCGTGCCGACCGGCGCGCGAACGATAAAGCGGGAAACCCAAGAGCGATCGGCGGCTCGGCTCTGCGGGCTGCGGCCGTCGGCGAGCGGACGGGACGAAAGCACCAAGCCGCACAGCTCGATATGGCTCAGATGCGCTGCGCGCTTAAAGATGTCAAACATGGCCCCGCATGGGGTGAGCTCAACTTGAGATGCCATGACCTAGGCCTCCTTGGTCGTAGAAATAGAATCGGACGATACTTCGACAGGTCCGCCAAAAGTACGGACAGCTGCGGCTCCACCGGCAAGCGGAGTCGCCATCTGGGCTTTTGTGCGTCGCGGTGCCGAAACGGGAAGTTCAAAGGCAAAGCCCATCGCAAGCAAAAACCACGTAAGCGTATAGGTTGCAACCAGAGCGGCAACAAGGCCGCCCATCACGGCGCGTTGGGAAAATACGCTACATGCAGCCACAACCAGCACCGGAACCTCGCAGGCAGAAAGCGCAAGCACACCCTGCAGGAAGCCCGAGCGCCGATCGCGCGCAAGTGCCCCCGCGGCAACGCCGGCTATGCCTGGCAGCGCCAACGCCAGTGCGGCAATAATACCCGGTAGCGACCCAGACCACACGAGCGATCCCAAAGTCGCCGTCACGCGAGCGCCCGACGCCAGCAGCGCGGCCGAAACCACGACCACAGCCCAAACCACGCCACAGACGACCGTCGCGCCGACCATCAGCGCGCGACGAACCGCGCGGCCAGACGCATCCATGGGGCACGGCGTGAGCGGCTCGCCGCGGAGCGAACGACCGACATTTTGCGCATAGTGGTCACAAAACGCCGAGAGCGCCGCCTCGACCGCCGCCGGCTCGGGACGATCTTTTTGATGGCTGGACAGACAGGCCATCACCACGTCGAACAGCTGGGCATCGACAAACGCCAGCGCATCGCGTAGCTCCTCGGAATCCGGCTCAAGCCCCAGCTGCTGGGCCTGCTCGGCCGCAGCGAGCGCCACATCGGGCTCACGACGAAGCAGCTGAGTCAAATCGCAACCGGGCGCATGGGCACCAATGGGATAGTCGGGCAGCGTGTCCATCTTGAGACGGTAGGGGCTGGCGATGTCGCGCGTCTTTTTGCGCGAACCCGAGGTGCCCGAAGTGCTCGGCGCGGCTTCGTATGGCGCGGCGCCGGCAATGAGCTCGTAAACCGTGCTTGCTGCGGCATAGACGTCGATCGCCGGCGACATACGCAAAGCGCGCAGGTCGGGAATATCGTCGGTGAGCATCTCGGGCGGGGCATAGGCAACCGTCGCGCGACGCAGCGTGGCATAGCGCTCCGTAAACGACGCCTTGCCGCCGGTACCGGCCACGGCCGACGCAGGCTCAAGCGCCAGCGACGAGCCAAAGTCGATCAGGCACAGGTCAAAGGTGCCCTCGGCAAGCTGCCGGTCAAGCGGTAGACGCGCCGTACGCACCATAATATTAGCGGGCGAGATATCGCGATGGACAAAGCCCTCGCCCACCAGGCTCATACGGCAGAGCAGATCGAACAGGTCGCGACCCAGACGCGCCGCCACAAGCGGCGATAGGCGGCCGGCATCGTCCACGGCAAAGCGCGAGCGCAAGCGGGCGAGCGTCTCGCCCTCGACCCATTCCATGACAATTGCAGGCACACCGTCGACCTCGCCCCAGCCATAGAGGCGGGGAAAGCCCTTAAGGCCCGAAAGGGCGCGATGGCATTCGTATTCCTCGCGAAACGCCGCTTTGAACTTGGCGACCAGCGCCTCATGGGCGGCGGCATCGTCAAACTCATCGCACGTTGGCAAGATGAGCTGCTTGAGTGCCACGGCCTCGCCTTGGGCGTTGACGGCACGCGTCACGCGGCCGATACCGCCACGGCGCATGGTGGCATCGTCGGCAAACAGTATCGTAAAACGACGCAGATAGGCAGGCAGTTCGTCCTGACCGAGCGCAATGGCCGGCTCAAACCCGTCGACACGCGCCAGGCGCAGGCCGACCATGGGATCGCGACCGAGCGATTGTGGTGTGGTGGATGCAAGATCGGTCATCATAGGGCAAGCGCCGCCACGTTATTGTTGAAGTTACCGAGCGCGACGTCATCATCGCCGTAATGGCCGACCCATTGACATAGGTTGGTGTAACAGCCCCACAGATTGGCATACTGCTGATACCACTTTGACCGGGGCGAGAATGTCTGACGACCGAACTCGGCTCGAATGACAAACATCTCCCCGACCAGGCTGTCGCACGGCCTGGGATCTCCCGTAGAGTTATAGGTCGAGACCACGTCATTGGCACGAGAAACATAGCCGTCGAGCATGTTGTACTTGGTCACAAGCCAGCTGTGAATGCTCTCTTCCTCAGCAGCGGAAAGGCCACCGGAGTTTGCATCGTTGTCAGTGTTGCCGCCCGTCGAGCCGCCGTTTCCAGACCCTCCGGCAGAGGAACCCGACCCAGAGCCACCGCCCGAACTCGACGAATCCGAGCCGGAGCCAGAAGTATCCGAGCTACCGGGCTTTCCGGACTGCTGGGCGTCCTGCTCCTTCTGCTGCTCGACCTTATTCACCGTTGCCGCCACGCTATTGTTGGACAACCGATCGATGATCTTGGTGTTGGTGAGCACGATGGTTTTGCCATTGGCAAGCGTGACTTCGTTGTCCGGGGCCTCGGCGCCGTCCGCGTCGCCGGTGCCAAACACAATATGCGCGACCACACTTGCCCAAGCATATCCAGTCGTGGTCCCCAGGTCACTTTTGACCTCATGCCCCACGCGCGGTTCGCGTGCGGCATGTGCCTGCATCATGGACGGCACGGTCATGCCATAGGCAGAAACGCCAGCTATGACCAGCACCAGCGAGCAAGACAGCAGTGCGTACGCCCGCGGCGCCAAGCCCAGTCGGCGTCGCATGCGCACCGCGGCGCCGCGCTTTGTCTGAGTGCCACCGGGCCGCATGCGTTCTCCTCCAACAAAAACGCGCCTCTCGGGAGCGGCGCATTCATTCGAATCCATATTTGAGTGTATCAGCGAACCCAAAAGGTTGCGCAACGAATGGGCAAATTAAGGATGCGAGTGGAAGCATCCATGCGATAAGCGGATACAAAGCATCTTTGTTGCACAACAAACTTACAGTCGCACGGGGAAATTATGGCTACCCCGTGCGTCGCGATGAAGACATACGGCAGGAGCAGGCTCGCCACCTAAATCGTGCGACGGGCCTCGATGGCGCGCCCAAGCGTAAGCTCGTCGGCATACTCCAGGTCGCCGCCCACGGGAAGGCCGCTCGCCAGACGCGATACCTCAACGCCCAGCGGCTTGATAGTGCGGGCCAGGTAGCTCGCCGTGGTCTCGCCCTCGATATTGGGGTTGGTGGCGATGATGACCTCGTGGATGTCCTCGTGACCCAGACGCGCCAGCAGCTCACGAATGTGCAACTGCTCGGGACCAATCTTGTCCATGGGACTGATCACGCCGCCCAATACGTGGTAGAGACCGTGGTAGCTGCCCGTGCGCTCAATCGCCTGGACATCGCGCGGCTCGCCCACCACGCAAATGCGAGTGGTATCGCGCATCGAATCCTGGCAGATGGAGCACTCGTCGGCCGTGGCGTAGTTAAAGCAGCGGCTGCAAAAGTGAACCTCCTGCTTAACCTCCAGGATAGCCTCGGCCAGGCGGCGCGCCTCCTCGGCATCGGCCTCGAGCAGGTAATAGGCGATGCGCTGGGCCGACTTGGGACCAATGCCCGGCAGACGGCCCAGCTCATCGAGCAATTTTTGCAGACTATGGTTGGCACTCATATATATGCGTGTCTTAGAACGGCATGCCCGGGATGTTGAGGCCGCCGGTGATGGCGCCCATCTGCTTGTTGGCGAGCTCGTTGACACCGCGGACGGCCTCGTTGACGGCAGCCATGATCATGTCCTGCAGCATATCGACGTCCTCGGGATCGAGGGCATCGGGGTCGATGGTGAGGTTGACGAGCTCCATCTCGCCGTTAACGGTCACCTTGACCATGCCGCCGCCGGCAGAGGCGTCGACGGTCTGGGACTTAAGGTTTTCCTGCGCGGCGGCAAGCTGCTCCTGCATCTTGCGAGCCTGCTTCATCATTTGCTGCATGTTCATACCGGCCATGATGGCTCCTTTACGTGCGGCCGCGCGACAAGCTGCAAGGGCAGCCGGAGCGCGACGGGACTTTCAAACTCAAAAATCGTACCACGGCGCGGGGCAAGCAAGCGGGGCGGACACGCTACCTCAGTCGATATACATGTCCTTGAGCGTGACGCACGCCCAAGATTATGCAAGGTCGAATTATGCAAGGTTGCATAATTATCTCAAGCTACATCTAGCAGAGCTGGAACCAGGCAGTTTATGCGTAGGGCTACAAGGCTACATGGCAAAATGCCGAGCCGCTGCTCGAGGCGGCACGCATGGCGGCTGGGTATAATTTGATTGTCATAGATGACGATTTGGAGGTGCCCTCGTGAATGTCCCAGCCGTACTCCAAAACATCCGCTCAAAACACCCCGTTGCATATGTGGTTCTCTATCTCTTTGTCGTCTGGGTATTACTGGTTATCATCACCCATGCCATAGCTTTTGGAGCAGAACTGCTGATAGCCAGCTCGGACCAGCCCGTCGTCAAATGGGAGACGACCGATGAATGCACCGACGGAACCCGAACCATTTACTACAACAGCCCGTCCCTCTACCAAGAGTTCAAGGTCAAGATAAAGGACTCCAAGATTGTCGATGCCGAACTGGGCTCTTTATTTACAATCGGAGCAACCGTCAACGCCGAGCAAGTCGAGTACACGGACAGCCATGCGACGTATCGTATCGACCTCAGCATCCTAGGCCGACCGTCACGCGCCTGTCTGCTCGAATGCGATATACGCGGCACCACGTTGCACATGTCCGAAATACAGATGCGCCCGGGCAAGGGGTTCTCTTCTTGAGCAGTATACCCGCCTGCGCAGCTACTCCACCGGCTTGAAGATGGTGGACTGGCCGAAGACGCTGCGGATGAGGGCTTTGGCCTCGTCCTCGGTCTGCGGGATGCTCGGGGCTGCACCCTGATGGCCGAAGGGGCCGCCCGCACCGGAGTTGGACTCCCAGGGAGCTGCAGGAGCGTCCTCCTCTTTGGGGGCAGTTGCAGCGGACTTGGGCGCGGACGCCGCACCCGGCACGTCGAACGGAGGCAGATCGTCCCCACCAGCATCGGCAACAAAACCGCCAACCATGGCATCGTCGTAGGGAACCTGCTCGGATTCCCATGGCGCAGACGGCGCGGCGGGCTGAGCCTTGGGAGCGGACGCGCGCTCGGGCGCTCGGGGCGCGGGCTCGGTCGGGAGCTTGCCCGTGGCAGGAGCGCCGGCGGGGTTGTCGGAGCGCAGCCAGGGGGCTTTGCCCAGGTCAGACGACTTGGGCGCGGGCGAGGCAGGCTTGGGCGCGGGTGTCGGAGCAGCCGGTTTGGCCATGACGGGCTTAGGCGCCGACGGGGTCGGCGCCGCTATCGGTGCTGCTTTTGGCTGCGTCGCGCTGGCGCTCGAGGATGCAGGGGCCGCCGAGGACACGGGTTGCGGGTCCGCAGATACCGCAGCCCGTGCAGATGGAGAATGCTCCTCATGTTGAGGAGCCGGCGTGCCACCCCCATCCAGGACATAGTCGACGGTACGACGACCGAAGACCGCACTGACTGTCGGCAGGACCACCGACTGCGTGTCGGCGCGTCCAAGCATCTTGATGGCAAAGGTCGAGCCCGCGGGGAACGAGACCGTGAGCCTGGAGCCGTCGTCAGCCGTGGCGCGGGCATTGAGCAAAAGCCCCGCGTAGGAAGCCTGACGCGCCTTGACACGCTCGACAACCTCGGCCCATTTGCGCTGCAGCTCTCCGGCATCCTCGACCGCGGGCGTCTCGGCAGTACCGGCGGCGGCAACCTGGGCGGCATTGTTGGACTGGGGCTTAGGTGCCGGAGCGGTGGCAGGCGCGGGAGCCGCAACGGGCTGAGGCGTCGGAGTCGGCGCAGGCTGAGGTGCAGGCGCTGCAGGCTTGGAAGCTGACACGGACGCAGAACGGGACGCAGGCTGGGCAGCCGGAACAGCAGCACCACGGTCCCAAGGCATACCGCCCTGGCGCGCGGACGTAGCAGCGGGGGCAGCGGATGCCGCCGGAGCGGCAGCACGAGCGCCCGAAATTAGCGTCGGCTGTTGGGCAGCAGCGGGTACGGATGCTGCAGGCGCGGCGGCCTGAGCAGCAGCCACGCTCGCCGGCACGGCGCCGTTGGCAACCATGGCCTCCAAGCGGGCCACGCGCTCGGCCAATGCCTCAATCGTTAAATCGGCCTCGGGACGTGCCAGGCGCGTGCAGGCGATCTCGAGCACCAGGCGCACGTCGCTCGCGCCCCTCATCTCCAGTGCGGCATCGTCGAGCACCGTCAGCACACGGGCCAGGCGGTCGGCAGGATGCTCGCCAAAGGCAGCGGCCTCGGCAGCAAGCGCCTCGGCCTGCTCGGAGCCGCCCTCAAACAGCTCGGCACGGGCACCGGCAACGCAGGCAACGTACACGTCACGCACATGCGCCACCAGGTCGCGCGTCAGCTCCAGCAGGTCGTTTCCTTCCTCGACCTGCGCACGGATCAGTCCATAGAGCTCGGCAACATCGCGATCGGCAATGGCGCGGGAAAACTCGCCCAGAATCTGGTCCGAAACCTCGCCTAAAAGCGAGCGGGCGTCGTCCGCATGCACAGAACCGTTGCCAAAGACGCTCAGCTGCTCCAGCGTGGACAACGCGTCGCGCATACCGCCCTTGGCATGGCGCGCCACGATAGCCAGCGCCTCATCGTCGTAATCGAAGCCCTCCTGCTCGCACACGTATGCCAGGCGACGCTCGATATCCTCGTTGCCGATGCGATGGAAATCGAAACGCTGGCAGCGCGAGAGGATGGTCTCCAGAATCTTTTGCGGGTCGGTGGTGCACAGCACAAAGATCACGTGTGCCGGCGGCTCCTCGAGCGTCTTGAGCAGCGCGTTGAACGCCGCCGTCGTGAGCATGTGGACCTCGTCGATGATATAGATCTTGTACTTGCCGCGCACCGGGGCAAAGTTGACGGAGTTGATGATTTCCTCGCGCACATTGTCCACGCCCGTGCGGGAGGCGGCATCGAGCTCGTAGACATCGGGGTGGTTACCCTCGGCAATGAGCTCGCACTCCTCGCAAGTACCGTCGGGCATGCAGCCGCTTGCACCCTCGGCGCGCGCCGCCTCGGCATTGCGGCACAGCAGCGCCTTGGCCAGAATGCGCGCCATGGTGGTCTTGCCCGTGCCGCGCGGTCCGCAGAACAGGTAGGCGTGGGACAGGCGCCCCTCGGTGATGGCGTGCTCGAGCGTCGAGACGATATGCTGCTGGCCCACCACGGAGTCAAAGGTGAGCGGGCGATACTTTCGGTACAACGATTCCATGGGTGCTCCCCCGGGTATACTGAGTCTTGTTGCCGCGGCGGCCATGCGGTCGCACGGCATACTGCATTCCATAATAACCCGTACGGCGAGCCCGCCGCGATAGGAGTCCAAAGAGCATGGCAGACGCAGAGAGCAACCTCGTTCCCTCCGAAGCAGCCGACCAGGTCGAGGTCGCGCTCGAGGAGCAGGCCGCAGCCGACGACGGCATCCTGTACCTCAACGAGTACCAATACGAAAACGACCTCGTCACCGACTTCGCCCGCCTGGTCGCCTCGCCCAGGCGTCGCGGCTCGCTGTATGTCGCCGCGGCAATTGCCGCGCTCATCGGCATCGGCATGCTGGTGGCCGGCGGCAACTGGATCAAGTTTGGCGTCGTCTTGATCGTATTCGGCGCCTTTTTGGCCTGGTGGAGCAAAAACCTGCACCACACCCTCGCCCGCGACTTTATCGACGCCGTTGAGGCCGACGAGTCCATGGGTGGCCGCTATCGCCGCGTCGCCGCCAACGAGGACGGCCTGATGGTTTGGGGCACGAGCGGCAAGTCGCAGTTCTTCCCGTTTGAAAAGCTCGACCACGTGCTCGACGGCGAGCGCATCTTTGTGGCCATGTTCGCCGACCAGGGCGTGACGATCCCTAAGGACACCTTTGTCCGCGGCGATGCCGAGCAGTTCGGTCCCTTCCTTAAGGCGCGCATCAACAAAAAACTCCGCATCGAGACCAAACGCAAGAAGATGAAGGCAGAAAAGGCCGCTGCCGAAGCAAAACAGGGCGACAAGCCCCAGGAGACCAAGGGCAAGCAGCGCAAGCAGAAGAAGAGCAAGAAGAAGCGGTAGGCCGGCCGACACCGAAGGCGCCTCGTCCCGCGCCCGATTCCGGGCCGGGGCGCCTGGAATCGGGCGCGCGTACCGCCAATGGACCCGTTTTGCCTTGCTCTCGAGCTATTTCACTTCAAACCTTAAGAGCCTCCGCTCCGGCAGATCGGTCATCTTCATCGTGTAAGTCCCGGGAAATGCTTTCTCAAAACGGACGGTCTCGTAACCTTCGAAATAGTCGTTGGTGTTCTGCATCATAAATGGGACGAGCAACTCGTTTTCTGCCCCAACCTCCACGGCAAACGCAGCAGAGCCGCCAAGGACCGGCATGGCTTGCGTTATCAGATCGGTATTGACTACAAAATCATAGTTTGGCGCAGACTCCGGAACCAGATGCCAAACATACGCTTTGATTCCACCGTCGATATTATCCCTATTTCTGACACGCATCTTTACGGCGATAACGCACGTGATGTCGGCATCCTTCAGTCTCGTTTTCGTATCCACGGTGCCATATTTTGAATAATCGTCATGTGCTCGTTTGAGATACTCGCGCGGCGTGAGCAACTCTGCCCCGTCTATGCAAAACGAATACCCATCAGTCACCACATCCTTCGACCCCAGAAACGCTCCATCCATCGAGAGCCATTCGCCCTCCGCGTAATATTTCTCAGGAATGACCGTCCGGTTCCCGTTAACGACGCTCACCCTCATGCCCGCAAGGCCGGCAGCAGCACAGCAAAAAAGCGCGAGCGCCGATCTTCTCGTCCACAGGGTCTTCTTCATCGCGCT
Source organism: Collinsella sp. AM16-21 (assembly GCF_003471905.1). NCBI lineage: Bacteria > Bacillati > Actinomycetota > Coriobacteriia > Coriobacteriales > Coriobacteriaceae > Collinsella > Collinsella sp. AM16-21. Next base: position 20,040 of record NZ_QRKJ01000011.1, on the reverse strand, counting down.
CACGACCTTTCCCGAACTTTCACAACGGCACCGTCGCGCATGCAGTAAACCCGATCGGCCAGTTCCTCGAGCACCTCTCCGTCATGGCTGGACAGAAGGACCTCACGACCCGTTGATGCCGCCATCGCCACAACGCGCTTGAGCATTTCAACGCCCGCTTCGTCGAGGGCATTCGTTGGCTCATCGAGAACAAGCAGCTTCGGCTTCTCCATAATTGCCGCAGCTATCCCCAGACGCTGCTTCATCCCAAGCGAGTATGCTCGGAACTTCTTTTTTTCGTCTGCATCGAGCCCCACGAGCCGCAGGGCAGAGCGAATGTCCTCGGGGGTGGCAACGCCCTTGATCTGAGCGATGAGCTTCAGATTGTCGTAGCCAGACAGATATCCCAAAAAGGAAGGCGCCTCGATCAACATCCCCAGACTCGGCGGGAACGAGATGTCCGCCCCAAGCCTTTGGCCATCGATAGAGATTTCGCCTTCGGTAGGCTTGATCAACCCGCAAACCGCTCGCATGAGCATGGTCTTACCCGAACCGTTTATCCCCTGAAGCCCGACCACAGTCCCAGGGTCAACCTCGATGGACACGTTGCGCAGGACATCGTTTTTACCCATGCGCTTCGATACGCCCCTTACGATCACACTCATATCTTGTCCCCCTTTTCTATAAGGTCGGCCCTTCGAAACCACAGTCCACCCAACGATAGGCATAACGACATAAGCCCAATTGATGACAAGACACTCGAGCCCGCCGCGATTCCCTCTTTGACAATTCCACCCCAGCGCAACAGCATCAAGGCGTTACCCAATAGCGCCCAATGTCGTGCATATGCCGAGCAGATCAGGTAGCTCATTAAAACCACAAACGAGACTGACGACCCAAGCACAAACCCAACCGCTGCCTGCGCAAACGCAAGCGCCTCAAAAGCAAATAAGAGACCTATGAAAAACGGCAGCGCATCTGCCTCGGCAGCTTTGAGAAACCACGGCGCCAAATTAGCCAGTTGAAGCGACTCACCATGAATGACCGCGCTGAACGAGGAGCTCACCACCAAGCTCCAAATCACAACAGAGCAAACCACCACGAGCAGTGAAAATGCCGTTACTGCCGCCACCAAGATAAAACGCGAGACCCACCAAAGGGTTCTTGCCCGGCATCGAACAAGCGCTTGCAAACCAAACCCGTGCAACGATTCGGTCGGATAGTCGAGTGTTGTATAGAGAATAAGCAGAATGAGAAATAGCCATCCTAGCGGAGGCACAAACATGACCCCGGGCCTAGGCTCAAACGGAGCAGATCCGGCAAACACGAGCGCAAGATTATCCGCAAACCCCAAGGTATCCGTTCTAACCCCATACACAGAAGACAATCCGTAGGCGTACACCAAGTTCGCAACGGTCACTGCCGCAATTGCAATAAAAGTGATGATGTTCTTCTTCAAAACGGTCCTCAGGTCCGCGGCGACCAGCCTAAACAGCATCAGACCACCTCGCGTCTTTTCCACGCCCCAGAAAAAGCCAACGAAGCAAGGGTCAATAATATGATTTCCGCAAAACCGGCTCGAATGTCTGGCCAGTTATTCAGCGATTCCGACCTGATGCTGTTGAGGATATTGCAGTTAAACCCCACACAAGCCATTACGCCGAAGATCCAGCCATTTGCAAAATGCCACGCAACCATTAGCAGATACGGGACAATTATCGCTTTGATTCTGCTACGAAACAAAATTGAGAAGCCAGTTACAGCCATGGATAAAGTCCCGAGCGTGACAGCATCGAACAGCGTGTATGCGAGCACATATGACAAAGGATGCGAATAAAATAGACCGGAGAAGTAGCTATGCAGGTAAAGTCCTACGTAAGTCGACTCATCGACCCGAGGAAGATACGCAGGAAAAAGCATCGAGACGATCAGGAAATTGACGAGCAGAGGAATGGCAGTCACTGTAAACGCGGAGAGGAAAGCAGACAGCATCTTTACGTTCACGTACGCCTTTCTGGAAACGCGCGTGCATATCTGCATGTCATAACCACTCAAACGCTCAAAGAGACACGACCAAGATCCAGCCAACATTGCAAGCAGGGGCAGTACATAGAAAAACACCGACGCAGACAGTGGCGCGTTCGCGCTCACAACAATCCAGTTACCGAAGCTGCTTTCACGTGTTTGACCGAGATAATTTTCGGCTTGCACGCCAACGCCGTAACCAAAAGAAAGAAGGTTGTGGCGCTCTTTTTCCAAATTTGCCCACGGCTCCAGCGCGGCAGCTATTGCAACTGCGACCGCAATCAAGAGAGCAAGGATAAAAGCTGGACGTCTAATCGTTTTCGACAGTTCGTATCTTGCGAGCTTTTGGTTCATACGCCCTCCTCCCCCTTCCGACCCAGAAAGCCGGAAGGGAGCCATTTCAAACAACTATGCGGGAAGCTTGTGGAAATGCCCGACGCAGTCGGGGCTCCATACACCAATAACAGTGCCGTAGCCAGACTCCGCCCATGCAGTCAGTCGCGCCGCAGATCGCCCGTTCTCACGGACGAGGTTATACATTTCCCACTGTCCCTTGTGATTCGAACGATACGTTCCCTGAGTACAATTCATGCTGCCGCTACCGCTTGTGTTATACGCACCGTCTGTATATAACCGAAGCGGATTTCCCGTATGGCCCTGGATATCCAGATAGAGCGATGAGGAATCATCCTTTTGACGGTAGCCAGTTGCACTCGTCCCGGCACATTGAAAACTAAATGCCTTATCGGCATTGTTCGTACAGGTCGTAATTCCCGTATCGGCGTTTTGAGTAATGCTGGAAACCTGAGAGGTGTCAAACTCCTCTTGTGCAAACGATGCAGCGGGAACCCCTAGGGACAGACCAGCTGCAATCACCAAGCCGACTCCGATTCGAGCAATAGCGCTCCTTGGCTTAATCATGGCCTTCTCCAATCAAAAGCGGTTAACAATGCGTCGACGCACGGCAACCTTCGCATGAATAGAGAAAGATGTCTGTAAACACCCGCTATTGAGTTGATTGCTCAGGCGTTTACACGTTATTTACCTGCGATAACAATAAAATTAGCTCCGCCTTATTCTTGATCTTCAACTGGCGGTAAGATGCAGACCGCAGCGCTTGCACCGTAGATGCAGCGTAACCGACATCCTCCGCAATGGCCTTTGTCGTTGCCCCCTCTGCCGTCATCAGCAAAATTTGCGACTGAACATCAGAAAGGGAGCGCGACGTAAGCAGGGCCAGCTGGCGCACGCGGGCCGTTTCGGTGGACCCGTTCGCCCGGTACTCCAAGACGGCCTTCTCGTCCTCAACCGAGCGGGCGAGCGCGATGTGCGTAACGAACATGGGCACAGACCAGCAAACAATCACCGTTGCCACGACGACATTGACAGCCGAACTTTGCCCCAACAACGACGCGAGGAACAACGGCTCGAAAACCGTCAGATCCTGCACCATATTGAGCAAGACAGCCCAAACAGGAGCCGTCGCCCCGAAGCAAAGCATCCATATCCCAAGCATTTTGCGCTGCGGACAGCTTCGCATCACTATATATGTGAGCAGCACCCCCGTCAGCACCGCAAGTCCATGGATTCGCCCCCTAGCGACCGCATAGATTAAGGCAACCATGCCCATTGACACCAACGGCACGATAGCCCGAGCATGGGCATGCACCTTAAACGGACGCAGCCCAACAGCGAGCGAAGCCGTAGACGCCACGCCGCAAAACAGGACCGGCACAGCCATCAACGGAACGCGTATGCACATCAATGCCGCGATATAGATAAAAGACCATTCCACAGCAGATAGCACCGCCCATACGTACGGGCTTCCGAGCCAAATCGCTTCACCCGCTCTATCCAGCGCAGCGCCACGATTCGCTTTTCCACCCGCGTAGCGTAGCGACAGAAGCAGTCCGAGACCCAATGCGTAGCTTAAGAGGGAAAAGGCGACAGCCCGCGAAACACCGGACCCCCAATCGCTATCCGCCATTACCAAGGGCCCCGCCGCAAGGAGGATAAAGAATAATGTGAGCAGGTATCGAAACAGCCGGCGCGTTCGAGCTGATGCCACTATATCGTCAGCATGCCGCTGCGGTAGCTCATGCCCTACAGTATCGCCCTCACCCGCAAACAGCGCCACGAGCTCGCGTGAGCCCGCAACCGACGCCTTCCCGTATGCTCGGTGAAGCGTTGTTCTCACCGTCGATGGCTTCGTATCCGTCTCCTTGGCAATTTCCGCCGGCGTTTTCCCTTTGAGCAGCAGTCGAACAAACTGCTCTTCTCTAGGCGACAGGGCAGGGGAAAACACCCCCGCATCGAATGTGTCGGACGCACAGGCGATATCCGAATTGTTGTCCCGTTTCCCCCTTAGCAACATGCATACGAAGGCAGCAGCGATAACGGACCCCATCGCCAGCAATGCAATGACCACGGCATCGCTTGCGAAGTATGCCGCCTCAACAGCCGGAATAAGACCAATAGGAACTGCTACGAGCACAGAACAGGCAAACACGTCGCGCCGCCCATGGCCAAAGGCACGAGGGCGGCAAAACGGCGGGGCCACAGTCAATGCGAGATAGACCAACGGAATTAAAAGCGCAAGGCCAATTGACGCGGCCGTTACAGGGGGCATCCCCCATGGCTCGGGAACGACTCTCCATGAAACTCGACAGCAAAACAGCAGGCAAGACATGACGGCTATTGTTTCTGTAAAAATCGCGTCCTGCGGGTGACGAGTTTCCCTTTCGTCAGTCCGTGTCGACCTCTGCGTCAAAGGAGAGTCCGCCGTGCCCCAAATAACATATGAGAGAAGCAGCGACCCAACAAAGCACGAGACACACGAAACGCCATGTAACAACCAAATCGGTGCAAACACGATTGGAATAGAGTCTCCGCGAGCATAGAAAGCCAGGTCGGCCCATTCGGGAACCGTTGCAATAACACCAAGGAAAACACCGATGGCACCGAGATGCCTCGGCCTTCTCATTCCCCCCTTGCATAGCGCAGCACCATGAACAAACGCCGCGAGGCATGCGCCCAGGATAACGAGCCAGGTCATTGCACCTGACGCTAGGCCGATTGAAGATGAAAACCGGTGATAAGGGGTGACCGCCATTACGACAAGCGCAATGGCGCAGGCAAATGTAGCAGAACGGCGGGAAAAGAGCATACGGCCTCCATAGCGTGTCATTATATCGCTCGAGCCGCTCGTTTATCTCTGTTCTCACACCAGCCAGCATCAATGATTCAGGCGAACTCCAATCCGCGCCAGATCACGGTCCGGCTTTTGTTCGCAGTCCCCACATCAAAGCGGGATGCGGTTTCCTTTTGGACGCCGGTTCGGAAAGCGCATCCCGTTCCAGGGCAATATTCTGGGATGCAGTTTCCGCAGCCCACCCCATTTGGAAAGCGCATCCCATAATTTGGCTGAAAACTGAGATGCGCTTTCCAAACGAGCCGAAACGGGCCGAATCGATCGGGCCACCTCGCATCCCGCTATCCTCGCCATCTGCCCGAGCGTGCTACACTAGCAGCATCTATGCCACCGCGAACGGCTCGGCCCCGCGCCCGCCGCTCGCAAACGAACTTTAAACGCACGAGGGTTGGCCATGCCGCTTTTCTCGCAACATACCGCCCGGTTCTCGCCGGACGTTCCTTTGGAGGGCACCAGCTCTCGCGAGCTGCTCAAGCGGTACCAGCCGCTCGAGACACTTGCGACCGGCGGTTTTGGCTCCATCGAGATCTGCCGCGACACGCACCTGCGCCGCCGCGTCGCCATTAAACGCATCCCCCTTATCAACGGTGCCGGCATGCCCGCTAGCGACATCATGGATGTCCTGCGCGAGGCGCACACTGCCGCCATGCTTCAACATCCCAACATCGTGCAGGTCATCGACTTTACGCACGACACAGCCTATGCCTACCTGGTTATGGAATATGTCGATGGCATGTCGCTGGCCGAGTTTTTGCACCGCGCGGACGGCCACTCACTTACCTTTGACGAGGCCGCGGCCATTGCCGATGCCCTGGGCCAGGCGCTCACCTTCGCCCACAGTAATGGCGTACTCCACCTGGACATTAAGCCCGCCAACGTGCTCATCGACCACTCGGGCAATGTAAAGCTCACCGACTTTGGCACGGCGCGGCTGTCGTCCGCCGGTGGCTTTGGCGGCTCACGCGGCGGCACCATCGGCTACATGCCGCCCGAGCAGCTCGATATCGAGACCGGCACGGTCGACGAGCGCGCCGATGTCTTTGCCCTCGCCTGTGTGATCTACGAGGGCCTGTGCGGCAGCGCTCCTTTTATGGCGGCCACGCCCGCCGACTCGCTCGGCCGCATCATCGGCGGCGCCACCTATCCCAGCGAGCTGATACCACACTTTCCCCCGGGAGCCGAGGCCGCGCTCATGAGCGCGCTCTCCCCCATGCCGCAGGACCGCCCCAACAGCATCGAGGCATTTTGCGACCAGCTCCTTGCCGGTCTGGGCAGCGTGCGCGAAGGCCGTCGCAGCCTGGAGCAAATGGTTGGCGAACTTTCGGATGACGAGCAGGAGCTCGACGATATCGAGCCGTCGCACTACGAGGACGACGCCATCGAGGTCGACCCCGCGCTCGGCTGGGCGGGCACGCGCTGGAGCCATGCGCGCGACTACACCATGCACGCTATCTCGGCGCTAACGTGCGGCGCCTTTAGCTTTTTGCTGATGCAAACGGCCGGGGTCGCGGCGCTTCCCGGCCTGGTCATTGCGGCTATCGCGATCGGAGCGGCGGCTGGCCTGGCCCCCCAGATCGGCTCGGCCATCTCGGCTGTGGGCTTTTTGGTGCTCATGGCCAACGCCACCATGCAGGCGCAGGGCATCCTGTCGATGTTGCCCGTCGCGGTGGTCTTTGCCGCTGCCATGTCCGGTTGGTGGATCGCCTGGGGTCGCACCGAGGCTGCCGCGAGCGCCGCGCTCACCTGTGCACTCGCGCTTGGCTGTCTGACTGGCAATACCTTCCTGGCAGCTGGGGTCGCCGCCGGCGTCGCGTCATTTTGGCTCGGCCCGGCAAGCGCCGCCGCGGCAACGGGCATGGGCGTGCTTTTTGCCCGTCTGGCGACGGTCGCGCTTTCAGCCGGAGGCGTGCTGGGGCTCGGTAACGTTGCCGCAGCGCTGGAAGACCCGCTCCTTTGGGCTGCCTTTGTGCTGGTCGCGACAACTGCCGCAGCGTCATCTGCGCTGCTCAATGCCCATGCCAAGCGTGCCGACCAGGGCTCAAACCTTGCCGCAATCGCCGCCATCGCCGTCACCGGCATCGGCTGCGCAGCGGCATCCTGTCTTGCACACCATATGGAAATTGCCAGCCTTGCAGCCGCGGTCGCCGCCAAGGCGGCAGTTGCGGGAACCCTATCCTCTATAATCGTTGGGATATGCCTATATTTGCTCGGATACCAAAGAACCTATACGGAGAGTGATCTTTCGTGAACTTCCTGAACATCTTCGAGGACCACGTGGCCGGCATCTTCGGTGCCACCCGTGCCCCGTTCTCCTTTAAGAAGCTTGCCAAGCAGGCCGCTCGCGACATGGAGGATCAGACTCTGGTGATCAATGGCGTCAACACGGCGCCGGCACTCTATACCATCCTGATCGCCGCCGACGACGATCCCATGCTCGCCCCGTTCTACCCCGAGCTTTCGCGCGAGGTCCGCGAGTTTGTGAAAGCGCAGGCCGAAAAGCGCCGCTATGTCTTTGTCGGCGAGCCCCTCGTGCGCTTTATGATCGATCCGCAGCTGCGCGCCGGCAAGTTCTCGGTCTTTGCCGAGAACGTCGATGCCCCCACGCTCGGCCGCCTGTACGAAGAAGAGCGCGCCTATCAAAACGGTCTGGGCCAAAACAACTCCGCGGCAAGCCGTGCCGCCAGCGCCCCGCGCGCCGGCCAGCAGCAGTTTGCTGCCCCGCAGCCGCAGCGCCCCGCCGCCATGCCCCAGCAGCAGCCGACGCCTCGCGCCGCCGCTCCTGACCCGCTTGCCGTAGCAGATCCCTTCGCGCCTAGCGTCCCCGACCCCGCCGCTCCTATCCCGGTGCCGCAGACCGTCTCGCGCGACGCGCTTGCCGGCATGGGCGGAGCCGCCGCGACCGGTGCCGCCGTGGGCCTAGGCGCCGCAGCCGGCATCGCCTCCAACATGGCGAGCACTCGCGCCCCACAGCGCCCGCTCGCCCAGCTCGTCGACGTCGTGAGCGGCGAGAGCCATAGCATCACCTCCGCACAGGTGACTATCGGTCGCGAGCGCTCAGTTTCCGATATTGCCCTGCGCGACCCCAACGTATCGCGCCGCCACGCCCAGCTCACCTTTACGGGCTCGGATTGGTCGATCGAGGACCTCAATTCCACCAACGGCACACTCGTCAACAACCGCCGCATTACGCGCTGCCCGCTGCGCAACGGCGATCTGCTGACGTTTGGCCTGAGCACCTTTGAATTTAGGGGATAGTCTCTTATGAACATCGATATCGTCCTTTTTGCAGGCCGCATCGTCCTGGTCGCTCTGCTCTATATCTTCCTGTTCGCCGTCATGAAGACCGGCGTGGGACTTGTGCGCGGGCAGCGTCGCGACTCGGCTATCTGGACGATCGATGTGGACAAGGGTCCGCGCGGTATCCGCGGCATCCACGTAGACATGCTCGGCCCCGTCATCGTCGGTCGCTCGCCATCTTCGGACATCTGCATCAACGAACCGTTCGTCTCGGCCTCGCATGCGCGCTTTTCGCTGCAGGGCCCGGCGCTCATCATCGAGGACCTCAACTCGCTTAACGGCACGCTCGTCAACGGCCGCCAGCTTGTGGAGCCCGCAACGCTGCGCGAGGGCGACGAAGTCCAGATTGGCGATGTGGTCATGAAGGTGAACCGTCGATGATCGACGAGGAGAACAAGTCCGCAACTATGACCGAGGCACCGGCCGCCGCCACAGCTGCGCCGGCCCACGCCGCTCCGGCGGGCTCCGCACCCGTGGAACCCGAGGACACCGTGTTCTCCCTGCCTCTTTCGCATGTCACGCATGATATTTCGGATCTCGCCGATAACGAGGACGAAGAAAATGCCGTAGCGGCGCCCATCGGCGCACATGCTGCGGATCAGCCCACAGCGCCCGAAGCAACCCCGACGCCGGCTCACTTTGCAGAGCCCGTCGCCGCGGCAATCAACGAGAGCGCTGCGGTGTTTGCGGCACCCGAGCCCGCCGCGCCGGCGTTTCCCATAGCCCCGTCATCCGAGGTTGCGCCCGCGTCTACGCCGGCGCCCGAGGCAGGGCCATCCCCCGAGGACGGCCCTGCACCCAAGGCCCCGCAGCCTGCGCCCGCAAACGAGTCCGATGCTGTGGCTGAGCCCGCCGCCCAGTCGCAAAGCACGCTCGCGCCGTCGCACTTTGCGACACCCGAGCCTATAGACGTCAGCCCGCAAGACGACGAGTCGACCGCCCGCGTGTCCGAGGAGCCCGACTCCCCGGACAACGGCAATTCCGAATCAAACGCCGAGACCGACACCGTCTCTCCCGGTGACACAGCCGAGATCGACGTTGCCGCCGTTGAGGCCAAGCTCAAAGACCCCGGCTCGACCATGAGCTTTGAGCCCCTGACCGAGGAGCGCATCGAGACCGACTCGACCTATGATGCCGGCACCACCACGCAACTCATGTGGGGCGCCCGCTCTGACGTTGGCTGTGTGCGCCCGCACAATGAGGATTCCTACCTGGTGCAGTCGCCGCTCTTTTGCGTATGCGATGGCATGGGCGGTCACGCCGCCGGCGAGGTGGCCTCTTCCATCGCCGTCGAGACTATTGCCAAGACGGCCCCACAGTCTGCCGACGCCGCGCGCCTGGCGGCAGCCGTCGAGGCCGCCAACGCCGCCGTAATCGAGGCTGCCTTGAATGGCCTGGGCAAGCCCGGCATGGGCTGCACAGCCACCTGCGCCTATATCGAAAACGACACGCTCGCCATCGCCCACGTGGGCGACTCTCGCGCCTACCTGCTCCACGAGGGCACGCTCATCCGCGTGACCCGCGATCACTCCTACGTGGAGGAGCTCGTGGACGCCGGCGAGATCACGGCAGACGAGGCTCGCGTCCACCCCAACCGTTCGGTCATCACCCGTGCGCTGGGCTCGGACCCCGCCATGTATGCCGACCACTTCACTCTGCATATCGAGGAAGGCGACCGCCTGATACTGTGCTCTGACGGCCTTTCGAGCATGATTCCCGATAGCGATATCGAGAACATCGCCACGCAGTCCTCAACCGCGCAAATCTGCGTCGACAACCTAGTGGACGCGGCGCTTGCCGCCGGCGGCCACGACAACGTGACCGTAGTAGTCGTTGACCTGGTTGACGATGGCGTTATGCGCGAGGCGCAACGCGTGCGTCGCCGCAACGTCACCATCGGCGTCGTCTTAGGTCTCGTCTTGGTGCTGGCGGCTGCCATCTGGGCCTACACGGGTGTCACCGGCTCGTACTACCTGGGTACCTACCAGGGCAATGTCGCCGTCTGGCGCGGCCTTCCCGGCAAGCCGCTCGGACTCAAGCTTCACTGGCTCGAAAGCGAAACCAGTATCAAGCTGTCCGACCTGCCCGAAGACACGCAAAACCGCCTCAAGGCGGGCATTCCGCAAACAAGTGTCGACGATGCGCAGGACACGATATCCAAGTACCGCCACCAGATCGACGAGGAGCAGACCCGCCAGGTGATCGACGCGCAAACGATTCGCGACAACACCGATCAGGGATCGACCTCCGAATCAGATTCCGAGAAAACCGCCGAACAGTCCGCCGAGGCCGAAGCCTCCGAAAAGAACTAGAAAGGGAGTGCCGCTTATGAGTCGCCGCAACACCGAGCTGCTCTTGCTCATCGCCTCGGCGTTCCCCGTCATCCTACTGTATGCGATGTACGTCCTCACCGCGGGCGCTGCCATCTCCTTTGAGACGCTCGCCGTACCGATCGGCCTCTTTGCCGCCTTTGCCGCGGCCCACATTGCCGTGCGCATCTTGGCGCCCGGTGCCGACCCCGCTATCCTGCCCATTGTCTTTGTGCTTTCGGGCATCGGCATCACGTTCGTGACGCGTCTCGCCCCCGCTCTCGCCATCTCACAGCTCATCATCCTGTTTGTCTCGGTGGCGCTCATGGTGGGAACGCTCGCGTTGGTTAAGAACCTCGACGTAGTCATGCGCTACAAGTACACCTTTGGCATTATCGGCATCATTCTGCTGATGCTGCCTATCTTTATCGGCACCACGATCTCGGGCTCCAAGCTGTGGATTCGCATCGCGGGCTTTACCATCCAGCCCGGCGAGTTCGCCAAAGTCTTTATCGTGCTGTTCCTGGCAGGGTACCTGGCCGAGAACCGCGAGCTGCTCTCCATCTCCAACCGCAAGATCTTGGGCTTTAAGATCCCTCGCCTGCGACTGCTGCTGCCGCTGTTTGCCGTGTGGGGTGTGTGCCTGCTCGTCGTCGTCTTCGAACGCGACCTGGGTTCTGCCGTGCTGTTCTACACCATCTTCTTGCTGATGCTCTACGTTGCCACGGGGCGCTTTTCGTATGTCGTTATCGGCCTTGCGCTCTTAGCCGTCGGAGCCGTGGGCGCCTACAAGTTCCTGTCTCACGTTCAGGTGCGTTTCCAGGTTTGGGTCGATCCGTTTAAGGACGCCCAGGGCCAGGGCTACCAGATCGTCCAGTCGCTCTTCTCGCTTGCCGATGGCGGTCTGGTCGGTGTTGGCATCGGCAACGGCATGGCCAACAACATCCCTGTCGTCGAGTCCGACTTTATCTTCTCTGCCATCGGCGAGGAGATGGGCCTTTTGGGCGGCGGCGCCGTGCTCATCCTGTTTATGCTCTTTGCCGTGCGTGGCCTCACCACGGCTGCCCGCGCTAAATCCGACCTCGCCGCCTTTAGCGCCACGGGCCTTACGGCCGCCATCAGCTTCCAGGCCTTCTTGATCGTGGGTGGCGTTACCCGCCTGATCCCGCTGACCGGCGTCACCCTGCCCTTTATGAGCCAGGGCGGTTCCTCGCTGCTGGCAAGCTTTATCATCGTCGCGCTCCTGCTGCGCGCCGGTGACGAGGCGACCGGACGCGAGGCAGAGCTTACCGGCACCGGCACTATGGCCGCCATCACCGATGATCAGGTCGCATCTGCCGCCGCCCCGACGGGCACGCGCTTTGCCACCTCGTCTTCCTACGGCAGCGGCAGCCATTCCGTCGGCTCGCGCATGCGCCGTCGCCTGCTCGACACGCCTGAATCCGGTGTGCTCGGCCGCGTTGCGCTCGCCAACCGTCTAACCCGTGCGGTGCTCGCCTTTACGGCGCTGTTCGCCATCCTTATCGGCAACCTCACCTATGTCCAGGTCATCAAGGCCAAGGACTATCAGGACATGCCGACCAACAACCACACCATCGCCCGCTCCAAGTACATCCAGCGCGGCTCCATCATCACGTCCGATGGCGTGACGCTGGCCGAGTCGCTGCAGCAGGAGGACGGCACCTACGTACGCTCCTACCCCAACGGCAACCTGGCAGCGCACGTGGTTGGCTACGTGAGCCAGCAGTATGGCACCACCGCCATCGAGAGCGTCATGAACGACACGCTCACCGGCTCTAAGGATTACTCCAGCTGGAACAACGCCATCGCGTCGCTCGCGGGCCAGACCCAGCCGGGCAACACCGCCAAGCTCACCATCGACTCGCGTATCCAGACGGCGGCCGAGCAGGCGCTCAAGGGCTTTAAGGGCGCTGTAGTGGTCATCGACCCGCGTACCGGCGCGGTGCTCGCATGTGCCAGCTCGCCCACCTACGACAACACCAACATCGACGCCCTGCTGCAGGCTGGCGGCGGCGAGGACGGCTCTATGTACAATCGCGCCATGGACGCGCTGTACACGCCGGGCTCCACGTTTAAGGTCGTTACGCTTTCCGCGGCACTCGAGACCGGCACCGCCAGCCTTACCAGCACCTACCAGGCGCCCGGCTCCATGGACATCGGCAACGCACCGGTCACCAACTATGCCAACGAGAACTACGGCACCATCAGCCTGCAGCAGGCCTTTGCCGTGTCCTCCAACGTCGTCTTTGGCCAAGTGGCAAACGAAGTTGGCGCAAACACGCTCGTGCAGTTTGCCAACGCCTTTGGCTACGGCCAAAAGCTCGGCCAGGACCTGACCTCCGCGGCCTCCATCATGGCCGACCCGTCGCTCATGACCGAGTGGGAGACCGCCTGGGCCGGCGCCGGCCAGCCTGTCGGCATGGACCACACGCCCGGGCCGCAGACCACCGTCATGCAAAACGCCGTGATTGCCGCCGCCATCGCTAACAGCGGCGTAGTCATGGACCCGTACTTTGTAGCCCAGGTACTCGCCCCGGACGGAACCGTGGTCAAGACCACGCAGTCCCGCTCGCTGGGTCAGGCCGTCAGCTCCGCCACGGCCGACCAGGTCAAGCAGGCCATGCTTGCCGTCGTCCAGTCCGGCACCGGCACCGATGCCCAAATCCCCGGCGTCAAGGTCGCCGGCAAGACCGGCTCGGCCGAAACCGGCGGCACCAACGTCAACTCGATGTTCGTTGGCTTTGCACCTTACGATTCACCCACGGTCGCTATCTCGGTGGCCCTAGAGGATTACGACAAGCATGACGTCAAGGCCGCCAAGATCGCCGGCATCGTCCTGACCGCGGCGCTTGCCGCACAGGGAGCGTGATGCCCATGATCGAATCGGACACCCGAGGCGCGCCGCGGCCGAAGAGTTAGCGGCAACGCGCCACACGGCCCCAGCGGCCACATCGTAGGTACTACACACATCGTTGAGCGAATAGTTATGTTAGGAGCAGGAATGGAACAGAGGGTCCTCGGGGGAAGATACCTCCTCAAGGATAAGGTGGGAACAGGCGGCATGGCGACCGTCTACCGTGCACAGGACCAGGTCCTCGACCGCACGGTAGCCGTCAAGATCATGCTGCCGCAGTATGCCGGTGACGCAACCTTCGCCGCGCGCTTTAAGCAGGAGGCCCAGGCAGCAGCCGGTCTCTCCTCCCCCTATATCGTGGGCGTCTACGATTGGGGCAAGGACGGCGACACCTATTACATCGTCATGGAGTACCTGCGCGGTACCGACCTTAAGAGCGGCATCAAGAGCCACGGCGCCCTCGACCCCAAGAAGGTCGCCCAGATCGGCTCGCAGATCAGCTCCGCGCTTTCGGTCGCTCACAAGCACGAGATCATCCACCGCGACATTAAGCCGCAGAACATCATGGTGCTGCCCGACGGCAACATCAAGGTGATGGACTTTGGCATCGCGCGCGCCAAGAACAGCCACCTCACGCAAGACAACAACGTGCTGGGAACCGCCCACTACGTCAGCCCCGAGCAGACCCGTGGTCAGGACCTCGGCCCCACCTCGGATATCTACTCGCTGGGCGTCGTGATGTATGAGTGCGCCACCGGCCGCGTTCCCTTTGACGGTGACGACGCTATCTCGGTCGCACTCAAGCAGGTCAACGAGCTGCCTATTCCACCGAGCCAGATCAACTCCGGTGTCGACGCCGACCTTGAGCGCATCATCCTCAAGTGCATGGAGAAGGACCCGGCAAACCGCTTCCAGACCGCCGACGAGCTTCGTCAGGTGCTCAACAGCTACCTGTCGGGCCGTGCCGTCAACATCTCGGAGCCCACGCGCATCATCGGTGCCCCCGGCGAGCTGGGCGCCACCAAGACTCGCGAGCTTTCCGATCAGACGCGCGCCATGGTGCGTCCCGTCTCGGGCGTGAGCGGCCAGAATACCGCCCGTAGCTCGGTTTCGGGCTCCACCGGCTCCTACGAGGTCGAAAAGCCCAAATCCAACAAGAACAAGATCATCGCCGCCGTGGTGGCAGCCGTTGCCGTCATCGGCATCGTGGTGGCCTTTGCCACAGGACTCTTTGGCGGCGAGCAGGTCACCGTGCCCGATGTGCTGGGCAAGGACCAGCAGACTGCCGTCGAGCAGATCAAGGAAGCCGGCCTCGAGGTCGGCACCATCGACCAAAGCTACAACGACGATATCGACGAGGGCAAGGTCGCCGAGCAGACGCCCAACGGCAAAACCAAGAAGGCCAAGGGCACCAAGGTGAACCTGGTAATCTCCAAGGGCCCCAAGCCCTCCGAGAAGGTTGAGGTTCCCCGGCTTGTCGGCCTGACCAAGGACCAGGCAGAAGCCGCGCTGGCAAGCGTTGGCCTGAAGGGCAACGCCTCCGAGGAGGCCAACGAGGCCGATGAGGGCCAGGTCTTTGAGCAGGGCACCGAACCCGGTAAGGAAGTCGAGAAGGGCACGACCATCTCGTACAAGGTCTCCAGCGGTCCTGACACCACCTCCGTCCCCGATCTGACCGACATGACCGAGGCCCAGGCGCGCAACGCCCTCGATATGGCAGGCTTTGGCGTCGACGTGAGCTACCAGGAGAACGATTCGGTTACCGAGGGCACCGTGATTAGCTGGAACCCCAGCGGCAAGCAGAAGCCTGGCGCCACGATTACCGTCGTCATTGCCAAGAAGTCCGGCAAAGCCAGCGTTCCGGGCAACCTGTACGGCAAGAGCATCTCCGCCGCCGTTACCGCGCTCAACAACGCCGGGTTCTACAACATCGCATTCTGCGATCAGAACGGTAACCCCGTGAGCGGCAACGAAAACGCCACCGTTACGGGCGTCTCCCCCACCGGCAAGCAGTCTACCGACAGCACGATCACGTTGACGGTTTCGATTTCTGGCTCTGGTACTGATTCAGGCGACGATTCCGGTACGACCAACTAGTCATCAAGACGTTGCCCACAGCGGCTGCTGACGTAAATACATTCGCTCAATTGCGCCCGTTTGCTCCCCCTGCAAACGGGCGCTTTCTTCATCTGAAGTAGCGAAAACCACGGTATACCTTTAAACCAGAAGAGCCCGGCACCGTGGTGGTACCGGGCTCGGCAAATCTCTGGTGCCCCCGGGCGGATTCGAAAACTCCCCCCGCGGGGAAATGAGTGACGCGGGTGTCGACGGTCCGAATCCGGCCCTTAGACCAGAAGAGCCCGGCACCGTGGTGGTACCGGGCTCGGCAAATCTCTGGTGCCCCCGGGCGGATTCGAACCGTCGACACCCGCTTTAGGAGAGCGGTGCTCTATCCCCTGAGCTACGGAGGCATGTTGTATTAGTGTAGCAGATTTGCGCCACTACCATGCAGCGCATAACCGCTCTTCGAGATAGTCATCTGCGACGTTCTTTAATGACTAGTCGTTTAAGAACGTCCCCAATGACAACCCAACGACTACTTGCCTTTGTGGAAAAGGTTTTTGATAACGGAGGGGATGCTCTTGGCGCCCTTGGCCGTCACATCGATAAAGTCGGGCGAACGCACGAGCTTATCCTCGTCGACGTACTTACGGACCGCGCGAAGCGTCTCTTTATCGTCGCGCGTCGAAAACGTAAAGTGGCCGTTGTCCTTGGTGAAGATGGCAAAACGCGTAATCTTCTTGGTGCCGCGCAAAACCTCGGCGGCAATATAGTCGACCTCGTCCCACGGGATTTGGATATAATCCTCGGGATTACGCTCGTTATAGTACTCAAACGCCTTATTGCCCACCATCACGTTACCGTGACTGGTAAGCCCCATCAGGCAGGTTGCCGGCGTTGCCAGATCGACCGTGCTGTTCTGTGATTGCGCCATGCGCGCCTCGCCCTCCAAATAAAACAATCGGACCGCATCCAGTGTACCCACCGGGTGCGGTCCGTTTCAATGGCTCAAAAGCCCTTGCCTAGCAACTCTCGGTCTTAAGCCGAAGCGTGCTTACATGAAGCCGCAGACGCGACCGATGATGCCGACGGCGAAGAGAGCCAGGATGATGACGATCGGGCTGACCTTCTTCTTGAGGAGCTTGCAGACCAGAAGGGTCAGGCACACGGCGGCAAGGCCGGGGATGAGCTGATCGAGGTTGGCCTGAAGCGTGGTGACCTTCACCGGGTCGAGTGCGTTGGCACCGACAGAGCTGTACATCGTCAATGCCTGCTTGATGCCCTCAGAACCGGCGGGCAGGTTGGCCCAGTCGATATAGGCGCCAGCGGACTGCGTGACCTTGGAGACGACCGGAGTGAAGGAGATGGACACCCAGCGCTCGACCAGGGCGCCGATGATGAACATACCCAGGATGGAAGCACCCTCGGTGACCTTGCCCATCAGACCGCCGGAGAGGTCCTTGGCGATGGAGGAGCCGACCTTGTAGCCAAACTCCTGCGTGTACCACAGGAAGGCGTAACGGATGATGTTCCACGCGAAGAAGAACAGCAGCGGACCGGCGATGCTGCCGGACAGGGCCAGGGAAGCGCCCAGTGCGCCCAGAATCGGGCGAAGGGTGAACCAGAAGGCGGGGTCGCCGACGCCGGCGAGCGGGCCCATCATACCGACCTTGACGCCCTGAATGGCGACGTCGTCAATCGGAGCACCGTTGGCGCGCTCCTCCTCGAGGGCGAGGGTAACGCCAATGACGGGGGCGGAAACATAGGGGTGGGTGTTATAGAACTCCAGGTGGCGCTTAAGAGCGGCAATCTGGTCATCCTTGCTGGTGTAGAGCTTCTTGATCGCAGGGATCATTGCGAAGCACCAGCCGCCGTTCTGCATACGCTCGTAGTTCCACGAGCCCTGAAGGAACTGATGACGGAAGCAAACCTTCTTACGGTCAGCCTTGGTGAGCTGAATCTTGTTCTCTGCCATATGTATCACTCCCCTCCTACTCGTAATCGTTCAGAATGTCGCCGAGCGGGTCACCGGAGCCACCGCCCATGCCGCCACCCTGCTTGGCCAGATCCTTAAGGCCAAGGTAGATGAGGGCAAGGGAGATACCGATGAGGCCAAGGGCGATCAGCGTGAGCTGAGGGATGGCAGCAAGGACAAAGCCGAGGATGAAGAACGGCCAGGTCTCCTTGGTGGCCATCATGTTGATGACCATGGCGTAACCGACGGAAGCGACCATGCCGCCGCCGACAGCCATGCCGCCGGACAGCCAATCGGGCATAGCGTTAAGCGCGTTGGTAACGGCCTCGGCCGGGATGATGCACAGAAGTACTGCCGGGATGGCGATACGAACACCCTGCATGAGGATGCCGGCGTACTGCCAACGCTCGATGCCGGCGAAGTCGCCCTTCTCGGCGCAGGCGTCCATGCCGTGAACCATAGCGGTAGCCAGGGTACGGCAGATCATGGTCAGGAACAGGCCAGCGACCGACAGCGGGACGGCGACGGCGATAGCGGCGGTAACGGCCTTGGCCGAATCAGTGGCGCCACCGTTGAGGGCGAGCACCATGATGATCGAAGAAGCGACCGAGGCCAGAGCGGCGTCAGGCGCGACGGCGGCGCCGACGTTAGCCCAGCCAAGGGCCATCATCTGGAGCGAACCGCCCAGGAGGATGCCCTCCTGAAGGTGACCGGTTACGAGACCGATAAGCGTGCATGCCACGAGCGGCTGATGGAACTGGAACTCATCCAGAATGCCTTCCATACCGGCAAGCAACGCGACAATCGCAACAAGCAGAATAGTGATTGCAGACATGTATCGGACCCTCCTTTACTATGCTTGAGCGGCCAGTTCGGCCTTAGCTTTCTTCAACATGGCGTCGAGATCCTCGGAGGAATCCGAAGGAACCTTGCGGACCTCGAACTTGACGCCCTTGGCCTTGAGAGCCTCGATGGTCTTGACGTCGTCATCGCCCATGGCGACGGCGTTAGTGACGACGACCTTGCCCTTGGAGTGGGCCATGGAACCGATGTTGGCTTCCTTGATGTCGACGCCGGCCTCGATGGCCCTGAGCAGATCCTGCGGGTTCTCGAAGAGCAGCATCGCCTTGGTGTCGCCAAAGCGCGTGTCCTTGACGACCTCGGCCATCTTCTTGATGGGCACGACGTTGGCGTGGACTCCCGGAGGGGCAGCCTGCTCGATCATGGTCTTGCGGAGCTCGTCGTGAGCAACGCCGTCGGAGACCACGATGATGCGGTTGGGGTTGATCTGCTTGGTCCACGTGGTGGCCACCTGACCATGCAGCAGACGCGTGTCGATACGGACGTGGGCGATCTTGATGTGCCCGTCGCCGATCACCGTTCCCGGAGGAATGGCACCCGCAGGAGCAGCGGCGGCCGCAGCCGGCTTCTTCTCCTCGGGCTCCAGAGACTCGGGCTTGACGCGCACGCCGGCCTTAGCCTCAGTCACGAGATGTTTTGCGATCGCATGTGCAGTGTTCTTTGCGTCAAAGCGCTGCGAATATGCCTCGATGAGCATAGGCAGGTTGACACCGGTGACGATAGCCCAGGAATCATGGCCCTCGATGAGACCGCTGATCTGGTTGAAGGGCGTGCCGCCCCACAGATCAACGAGGAAGAGCACCTGCTCCTGGTCCTCGAAGGAAGCGACTGCTTCCTCGACCTTGGCTCGGAAGTCGTCGGGGCCCATGCTCGGCTCGAGCGAGACCACGGCTACAGACGGCTGATCGCCAAAGACCATCGAGCCCGTCTGCTTGATTCCAGCCGCCAAGTCACCATGGCTAGCAAGAACAATACTTACCATCACATAACCTCCTTTTTGTCTACGTAATTCCTACACGACAGTTATGGAGTATAGCTGCAAATACAGCAGAATTGTTTGAAAAACTGCAAAAGGTAGCATTATTTGTTTAAACGTCTTAATTTGTTACAAGTTGATTACATTCCGGCATCATTGGCTGATCTGCCGCTGATAACTGATACCCAACCAATACTTACACGACGGATATGCGCATGCTGTCATTATTACCGCTTTTAAACAGATGCAAACGTGCTGAGACTGAGGCTATTTCGTTTAAACAGCTATGCCTTGACTAATGGCGAGCGATATGCTCTAGCAAAGTAGTTATTGGGGACGTTCTTAAATGGCTAGTCATTGGGGACGTTCTTTTTCGACTAGTCGTTTAAGAACGTCCATTACAGTCGAAATTGTCAGCCCGGGACCGTCTCGGGCTACGATTGAGGCGCGCCCAGAACGGGCCGCCGACCG
>NZ_QRKJ01000010.1:0-87274 GCF_003471905.1 Collinsella sp. AM16-21 | reverse complement strand
TGTACGGATGAATGTGGGAGGTGTTCGGATAAAGTCGATAATCAAGGCCATAAAATCAGGATGGCTATCTAGTATTCAAAACTAGATAGCCATCCAATCAATCAAAAAGATGGCTATAATTGTTGGGGAACAATTAGAAAGGACCCTCAATGAGCTGGGCACTTATCTCCGATTCGAGCTGCAATCTTCGCGATTGGCAACCAACCGCACCTCATACCACCTTTGCATTTGCACCCCTTAAGATCCGAGTGGGGGAGCGTGAATTCGTTGACGACCTCTCGCTCGATGTTCACGAGCTTAATGTTGCCATTCAATCGGAAGCCGGCGCATCATCGAGCGCCTGCCCAAGCGTAGGGGAGTGGGCTGAGCTCTTTAAGCTCGCTGACAAGACGATTTGCATGCCCATCTCCGAGGGCGTCTCGGGAAGCTACAATGCCGCGGCCACCGCGCGTGACATGGTGCTTGCCGAAGAGCCCAACCGTCAGATTCATTTGGTTAACTCGCGAGCCGCAGGTGGCAAAATGGATCTGATCTTCTTGCTGTTCGACCGCTATCTTACGAGCAACCCGGATGCCTCCTTTGAGGACGCCTGCGCTTACTTCGATAGCTTGGAGCAGAACAGCAAGATCCTCTTTAGTTTGTGCAACTACGAAAACCTTGCGAAGGCCGGACGTATCCCTAAGGCGGCCGGCGTTATTGCTAACAAGCTCAATATCCGCATTTTGGGCACGGCGAGCGAAGCGGGCAAAATTGAACTCGTTGGGCACACCCGCGGCGAAAAGAAGATGCTCACCAAGATTGTCGACACCATGGAGGCCGAAGGCTTTACCGGCGGCGAGGTCGTTATCGACCATGTCGAGAATGAGGCGGGCGCCCAAGCACTTGCCAGCCGCATTGTGGAGCATTGGCCCGGCTCCAAGACGATTATCATGCCCTGTAACGGGCTAGATTCATACTATGCCGAGATGCACGGCCTCATTATCGGCTACGGTATGGGCGTGGCGTCGGGCCGATAATATCCAACTAGACAAACGTATGGGCGGGATAAGGAGCCATTGGCTCTTTATCCCGCCCATCTTATACCTCGGTTAGCTATTAAACCCATTGAACTTGAGATAGCTCATCAGATACGCCTTCGAAACGAAGGACGATACCGCACTGCGCACGAGCAACGATTCGCGCGTAACCTGATGTGCGGTATCGGGCACGGGAGTCTGCTCAACAGAAAACGCCGCACGAATCGATGCCTCGAGCTGATCGACAACATAATCGAAAGCCGTCGGAGCGTCGTAGCTCAAGCGCTGAATATTAAAGAGCGCCTGAACCGCAGCGATGGGCAGCACCTGCTTAAAGATACAAATGGCGATGAGACGCGCAATCTGCTCACGGCCATACTGCTTTTTAACCGGAGCAGGAACGAGGCCGACCTTTACGTAGTTATTGATCATCGATGGCGTGATAACGGGTTGCTCTACGCAAATCGAAAGCGGCTCCATCCACAGCGCAACATATTCAATAACCTGATCGCGATAGAGCGTTACGTTGGGCAGCTGGTCATAGCGTGGCAGGCTCAACGCGTTGAGTTTACCCACCATATCGGACTGAATAAATGCATCCGGCAGAACCGTCGGCTGAATATCCTCAGGCTTAATGCTGACCGACGTATCGGACATCGGGATAACATGTTTAGCATGGTTCATAAGAGGCCCCCGTTCGTTTTCTATATTGTATTCTAGGTTATATAGTTTTGCATACTACATAGCCGCAAAGTAAAAGTGGTTGGACGGCACATTGATGCACTGTCCAACCACTATGTTTAAAGATAGCAACCTTACATAAGATATATTATCGTACTTATCCACGGAGAAACGCGTATGCGCTCGTTGCCGCTATGGCTCCGTCCGAAACAGCGGTCACAACCTGGCGTAAACGTTTGGAACGGATATCGCCAGCGGCAAATAGACCTGGCGTGCGGGTCGCCATGGATTCATCAGTCAGAATGCCGCCATCAGGCGCCAGATCGACTAGATGCTCAACAAGCTCGGTATGTGGCTGCGTCCCCGTAAAGACAAAGATGCCAAACGAGCCGGGCTCAAATGACTCGGCATGAGTTTCCCCAGATGCATTGTCCTTAAAGGTAATCGTCGTTGGCATGGCTTCGCCCGATAGCTCCACAATACTAGTTTGGTACCTAACTGTAATATTGTCCTTTGCGAGTACTTTCTGAACAACACCATCCGGCGCACGGAACTGGTCGCGGCGCAGCACGATGGTCACACTGCTGGCAATGTCGGACAGGAACAGCGCCTCTTCGCATGCCGAATTGCCACCACCGATTACAAAAACCTGCTTGCCGCGGAAAAACATGCCGTCACATGTTGCGCAATATGAAACGCCACGACCGCGATACGTATCCTCGCCTGCGAAACCTGCCGGACGCGGCGTGGCACCCATGCAAGCGATAACGCTCGAGGCCAGCGTATCGCCCATATCGTGATGCACCGTAAACAACGCTGCATCGGCATCGTAATCGATACCCGTAACCATGCTCCATGTAACCTGTGCTCCCAGGCCCTCTGCATGCTGCTGAAAACGCTCGCCGAGTTCGGCGCCACTCAGGAGCGGGAAACCCGGATAGTTCTCGACCTCATTGGTTGTGGCGATCTGCCCTCCCGACATGCCCTGCTCAATCACGGTCGTCGTAAGGTTGGCACGCGCAGCATAAATGGCGGCAGCATAGCCCGCGGGGCCGCCACCGATAATCGCAACATCGATCGGCTTATCGGTAGTCATGAAGCGTCCTTTCGTCGAAACGTTGTCGTTCTTTGCGCTCGTACCCAAATTTACGTGAACGTGACACTCATGCACTACAATGATAAATCCGTATTACAAAGCTGAAGGGGAGTTATCGATGGACCAGGCGCAGACGAGTGACGACGCTCCCCTGCTCACGCACAGCACTCCCCAATCGGAGCAAACCACGCTCCTGGCTCAGCAAAAACCTCTCGTGACCATCGTGCACGCCTCCGTTGGCTCGGGCCACAAGGCCGCCGCAAATGCGATAGCGCAGGCATTCGACCTCATCCGCGGCACCAATGGCATCCCCGAGGATATTGAGATTGAAGTGCTCGATATCCTTGATTTTGGACGTATTAAATTCGACGGCAATAAGACCGCGGCTTCTTTTACGGGAGCCACGCGCCCCATTTACGACCTGACCTGGCGATATACGCTTACGGGACATCTTCTCTGGGGTGGCGGAACGGCATGGTCGCGAATTATGTTCCCCGCCTTCAACGAATATATTCGTAGCCGCAGGCCCATAGCCGTGGTTGCAACGCACATCACAGCAGCCAATGTTGCCGTGGGCGCCCGCGTAATTACGGGTATCGATTATCCGGTCATCTGCGTACCGACCGACTACGAAGTCGAGGGATGGTGGCCCCACAAGGACACCGATTTATTCTGTGTTGCCAACGAATTTATGGCCGAAACGCTGCGTCCGCGCAAGGTGCTCGAGACAAAGATTCGCATTACCGGCATTCCTATTCGCACCGGATTCGACACGGATTACGATCGCGAGGAAGAGCTAGCTAAGTTCAACCTCCCCACCGACAAGACCGTCGTGCTGGTAATGGCCGGTGCCAGCTTGCCTCAACCGTACGTTCGCTTTCGCGCGGAGATGGACCGCACCCTCCCCTTCCTACGCAGCTTCGAAGACATGCACTTTGTCTTTTTGCCGGGCAAAGACACCGAATATGCCACCCGCCTCAAAACGCTCTTCGACGCCATGAAGCTCGAAAACGTCACGGTTCTGGACTATGTCGATGATATGGCAGCGCTTATGCTCGGCTGCGACCTGGCAATTCTCAAATCGGGCGGACTCACCGTCACCGAATGCCTGTGCGCACACCTGCCGATGATCCTGTTGGGCAAGTCCTATGGCCAGGAAAAGGCCAACACCACCATGCTCACCGGCATGGGCGCCAGCATGCATGTCACCACCGCACGAGAGCTCATCGTGACGTTGCGACATCTCCACGATCATCCTGAGTCGCTCAAGGCACTGCTCATCAACGGCGAAGTACTACGCCGCCCCCACGCAGCCGAAGACATAGCCATCGCAACCATGGAGCTCGTAGGCAAACCCCAAAAGCGCAAACGAGCCTTCTGCCGCTTCTACTGGGGCGGAAAACCCGCGCACATCCGCTAGCGTCTTAATTTCCGCTTGCCTGCGGGAGGCCCCTATATATCATCCCGTGCTCAAACATTCTCGCTTCGCTGCGAAACTGCGCGCGGGACGATATATAGGGGCCTCCCGCAGGTAAGCTGCGTTAACGTACCAGCGGCTATACCAGATTCCCCACCAGTAGAATCTGCAAAGGGGAACCAGAAAATATAAATACAGTAAGTCGATGCGACAAAGGAGGCGTCCCTTCATCGCATCGACTTACTAGAAAAGTAAATATTGTTTCAAGCGAGTAGCCGCCCGCCCGGGGCTTACCTATATCGTTCCACGCGCAGTTTCGCAGCGAGCGAAGCGACGCGAGAATGTTTGAGCATGGAATGATATAGGTAAGCCCCGGGCGGGAGGGATACGGGCGCCCTAGGCGATGCCGCTGGAGCCGAAGCCTCCTTTGCCTCGGTCGGTTTCGTCTAGTTCTTCTACTTCTATGAGATTGACCGTGGGGACTTCTTGGATGACGAGTTGGGCTATGCGGTCGCCTTTATTGATTTGAATGTTATTGGAGGGATCCAGGTTGATGAGGATAACCTTGAGTTCTCCTCGGTAGTGGGCGTCGATGAGGCCCGGCGTATTGACTATAGACAGGCCCTGCTTGATGGCCAAGCCGCTGCGGGGCTGGACGAAGCCGGCGTAGCCATCGGGCAGGGCGATGGCCAGCCCCGTAGAGACCAGACGGCGTTCGAAGGGCTTCAGGACGCAGTCTTCGTTGGAGCGTAGATCCAAGCCGGCATCGGTGGGATGGGCGTATTTGGGAAGCTCGAGGGTGGGGTCGAGACGCTTTATGTTGACGGTAATGTTGGACATGGAATCACCTTAGCTTGTCGAGCTCTTGCAGAAATTCATCGACGTCTTTGAAATCGCGGTAGACCGAGGCAAAACGGATGTACGCAACCTTGTCGATCTTGGCCAAGCGCTTGAGCACCATGTCACCCAACTCATGGGACGTGACGGCCGTCAGCGTGCGAGAGCGAAGCTCGACCTCGATGTCATCGATAATCTCATTGAGCTTCTTAGTGTCGATATCGCGCTTGATGGTGGCGCGCATCAAGCCGACAAGAAGCTTATTGCGATCGAACCGCTGCTTAGTTCCATCTGACTTAATGACCTCGATAGGGTCCTCGCATCGCTCAAACGTTGTAAAGCGGTAGTTACACGAGCAACATTCGCGACGGCGCTTAATGGTGTTATTTGACTCCTGCATACGGGAATCAACGACGCGGGTATGTGCCTTGCCGCATTTGGGACAGCGCATGGTACCTCCTCTTAAACGATAACAAGGGTACCATGCGCAGCGCGATAATGATTACGAACGAGCAGGAACCTTAAGATGCGCACCGGCGGCGAGCGAACCATGCTCCAGATGATTGACGCTACGGATCATGTCGGAAGTCTCTTGCGTGGAAAGGCCTTCGATTGGATATTCTTCGGCAAGCGACCAAAGAGAATCGCCAGGCTGAACGCGAATGGTCTCGTAGGTAATGTTGGAAACGGACTCGGCATACGCGGCGTGACGAGCGCTAAAGACCGACATAGCGAGGACAAAGAAGAGCGTAAGCGCAACGGCGACGGCGACAATCGTCGGAACCTTCAGGGCAACGCGGGCCGGCGCGACTACAGCCTGCTGATTGCGCGCAGGCTTTACGGTCAAAGGCTGAAAGCCGGAGCGGCCACCCTGAACAACCGTAAAAGTGGGTTCTGCAGGCGTCTCGAGCTTAAGGGCGAGGTTTCCCTGGACCATATTCGTTACGTTCATCATGTTCTCCTCTCGCGTGTTTTGCTGAGAACAGTTTTATCAAGCCGCGCGGACAAAAATGTCTAGCGCGAGAACGAATGTTCGGTTATTATTATCTTCGAACAGTTGTTCCTGTCAAGCAAAATTCGAACATTTGTTTGACATGGGTAGAGAGGATGCCCTGATGGCTCGCAAAATTACCAAGCGTCAGCAGCAAATTTACGACTTCATCAAGGAATATCAGCAGGAGAAGGGTTATCCGCCCAGCGTGCGCGAGATGGCTTCTGCCGTGGGCCTTTCCTCCCCCAGCACCGTGCACGCCCATCTCTCTGCCCTGGAGGCGCGCGGGCTACTCAAGCGCGATGCCACCAAACCGCGCGCCCTGGAACTCTTTAACGAGGATGGTTCCTCTGTCTCAATTTCCAAATCTGACGAGCCCACCGCACCTCGCGGAACGGTCTCGCTACCGCTCGTTGGTCGCGTCGCGGCTGGGATTCCCATTCTGGCAGAGCAGAATATCGAAGACACGTTTACTATCCCGACCGAAATCGCCACTGATCAGGGTTCCTTTATCCTTGAGGTGCATGGGAGCTCAATGATCAATGTCGGCATCTTCAATGGCGATTACATCATCGTCCGTGAACAAAAGAGTGCCATGAATGGCGAAATTGTCGTGGCCATGATTGATGGTTCGGCGACCGTCAAGACGTTCTACAAGGAGCAGGGGCGTGTGCGCTTGCAGCCCGAGAACGACACTATGGAACCTATCTATGCAACGAATCCCGTTATCCTGGGCAAAGTCGTCGGCTTGATGCGCCGGTTCTCGTAATGCAAAAACGCATAACCATCTTTGATACCGTCCGCGGGTTTACGATGATTTCTATGGCAGGTTTTCACGCTTGCTATGATCTCGCCTACCTGTACGGCTGGGATATGCCTTGGTTTACCCAGACTGTCTTTCAAGACGTCTGGCGAGCCAGCATCAGCTGGGTATTTTTGTTTATCGCGGGTTGGATGTGCACGCTCTCACGCAACAATGCCAAACGAGCGGCTAAGTACGCTGCCGCAGCTTTGGTCGTCTGGATCGCAACAACGCTCGTATCGGTCGACGATTCAGTGAACTTTGGCATCATTTATTGCATGGCGGTGTGCACCGCGGTGGTTGCGTTCACCCGTCCGTTACTCCAAAAATTACCGGGCTCATGGGGCATCGCAGCGTGCCTTGTTCTTTTTGCCCTAACCTGGGGCATTCCAAAGGCGGTCTACCCACTCCCCTACCTGGCATGGCTTGGATTCCCAGGCCCGGGTTTTGTTTCGGGAGATTACTATCCGCTCATACCGTTTGTCTTTATGTACCTTACCGGCTTTTTTGCTGCCCAGGCAGCACAAGCATCAAGTCTCGAAGCGCCAGCATGGGCATACGCCAATCCTATCCCGGCGCTCGCAGTCCTGGGTCGGCATGCCTTACCGTTCTACCTGCTCCATCAGCCAGTCATTCTAGGCGTGCTAGAAATCGTTTATTCCGTACGATAGCGCTCGAGCCGCGGTGCAATACGAGCCGGCAACTTCGCCACAATGCGAACGCCGTCCTCGAGATATTCCTCATGCAGAAGGGTTCCCTGCTCATGCACCAGCGTGATGAGAGCGCCCTCGCGATACGGGATATCAGCGGAGAGCAACACATCGGTGGCAGCTGCCTCGCGAGCAATCCGGTCGACGAGATCGTCGAGCCCCTCGCCCGTTTGGGCCGAGAACAGAACGGCCTCCGGATAGCGACGACGGAAACTCAATCGATCGACGCTATCGAGAAGATCGATTTTATTGAATACGGTCAGCGTTAAACGCTCTCCGGCGCCGATCTCATCAAGCACGCGGTCGACAGCCTCCAGCTGCCGCTCATAGTCCTCGTCAGACGCATCTACGACTTTGAGAATTAGATCGGCACCCAAAACCTCGGACAGCGTCGATTTAAAGGCATCGACCAGACCATGCGGCAGCTTTTGAATAAAGCCGACGGTATCGGTAATCGTCATGCCGCGACCGCCGGGCAGACGATACGAACGCGTCGTCGGGTCGAGCGTAGCAAACAGCTTGTCCTGCGAAAGTACCGTAGAGCCGGTCAGACGATTGAGCAACGTCGATTTACCGGCATTGGTATAACCGGCCAACGCGACGCGAAACGCCGGTGACTCAATGCGACTCTTGGATTGAACATCGCGACGCTGTTCAACCTGCTTGAGCTCACGACGAAGCGCAGCGATCTTATTACGAATAAGGCGACGGTCGACCTCGAGCTGACTTTCGCCCTGACCAAAACGTGAGCCGATGCCGCCGCGCGTCTGCTCCTTGGCGAGATGGCTCCACATGCCACGCAGGCGAGGCAACAAATATTGAAGCTGTGCCAGCTGTACCTGCAGGCGTCCCTCACGCGTCTGAGCATGCAGGCCAAAGATATCCAGGATCAGTGCTGTACGATCGATAATCTTTACCGGCTCGCCCACAGCTTTCTCCAAATAGGATTGCTGCGAGGGCGTCAGGTCGTCGTCAAAAATAACGACATCGGCATCCATGCGATGCACCAGGCCGCACAGCTCTTCTACCTTGCCGGAACCGATAAACGATTTAGGATACGGCTTTACCAAACGCTGCGACAAGCGTGCCACGCACTGAGCACCAGCTGTGTGGGCAAGACGCTCCAGCTCATCAAGCGAGCGATCGAGCGGCCATGCATTGTCGCGCCACTCAACACCAACTAAAATGGCACGCTCGGGCTCGGGTGCCGTGGGAACAAGGGGGAAACGGGCCATTAGGCAGCCTCAATACGATGCAGGATATCCTCAACGACCTCATCGATCGTACATTCATCCATATCAAACCACACGATACGGTCATCGCGCTTAAACCACGAAAGCTGACGCTTGGCATAACGACGCGAACGCATCTTAATGAGTTCGCGAGCCTCATCCATGCTCATCACGCCATTGAAAGCATCAATGATCTCTTTATAGCCAATTGCCTGCATCGACGTCAGGGCATCTCCCAGCCCCTGGCCCATAAGACCGCGGACCTCATCGACAAGACCCTGCTCAAACATCAGATCGACGCGCTGGTTAATGCGCTCGTAGAGCACCTCGCGATTACGCGTCAGACCAAACCATAGGGCATGATAATGCTCGTGCGGAACACTAAACTGCGACTTTTGCTGCGCATAGGAGACGCCATCATCATGCATCTCGAGCGCACGAATCACACGGCGCACGTTATGGGGATGAATAACAGCAGCCGATTCTGGATCGCGCTCGGCAAGCAAGGCATGCAGTTCTTCCTCGCCAATACGCTCGGCAAGCTCCTGATAGCCCGCACGACGATCGTCCTCAAGTTCACCCGAGGGAAAGTCCATCTCATCGAGGGCGGCCTTGAGATACAGCCCCGTACCTCCGCAAAAAACCGGCAGGCAACCCGAACCAAGGAGACGTTCAACATGCGCGCGAGCGTCGGCCTGATAAAGCGCAGCAGAATATGCCACACCCGGCTCTACAATGTCGACGAGACGCAGCGGCGCCGTGCACTCATCGGGCACCATCTTTGCGGTACCGATGTCCATGCCGCGATAGATTTGCATCGCATCGCACGACAGCACTTCGGACGAAAGACGAGCTGCCAAACGGTCGGCAACATCACTCTTACCAACCGCCGTCGGACCGACGATCGCAACGGCGGAAAGACCTGCCCCGGGAGAAACCATTAGCGCGGCTCGCCCACAACGGAGCCGGACAAATACCAGGTCTTAGCAACGTCAACGTCAACATCAACGATCTTACCAACAAGCTGATCGATGCTGTAACCCTCGGGGATAGGCGCATGCACGGTCTGATTCTTGGGACTCTTGCCCAGCAGGACCGCGTCGTTCTTTTTACTCGTTCCCTCAATGAGCGCCGGAACCACAGTATGAAGCTCACCCTGGTTATACTCGTGTGCCGTGGTCTCGATAACCTTAACCAGACGGTTGAAACGCTCGAGAATAACCTCATGCGGCGTAGGATCGTCAATCTCGGCGGCCGGGGTACCGGCGCGCTTGGAATAGATGAAGGTATAGGCCTGAGCATAGCGGACCGTCTCGGCAAGTGAGAGCGTCTGCTCAAAGTCTTCTTCAGTCTCACCCGGGAAGCCAACGATAATGTCGGTCGAGAGCGCGATATCGGGCATGCGGTTGCGAATGCGATCGACAAGGCCCAGATAGTCCTCGCGTGTATAACGGCGATTCATCTCTTTGAGGATCCGCGTCGAACCTGACTGGACGGCCAAATGCAGCTGCGGCATAACGGCAGGCGTCTCGGCCATGGCGTCGATGGTCTCGGGCAACAGGTCCTTGGGATGCGAAGACGTAAAGAAGATGCGCTCCACGCCCGTATCGCCCACGGCACGCAGCAGATCGGCAAAACGCGGCTTGCCAAACAGATCGCGACCATATGAGTTAACGTTTTGGCCCAGCAGCGTAATCTCACGCACGCCCTGGCGCACCAAACCGGTCACCTCGTCGACAATCTCCTCGAAGGGGCGGCTCTTTTCGCGACCACGCACGTACGGCACGATGCAATAGGTGCAGAAATTATTGCAGCCCGTCATGATGGGCACCCAGGCGTGATACTGAGTCTCGCGATGCCACGGCATGCTCATGGCATCCGTATCCTCATGCTCATTGGTACGGATATGACGCTTGCCATCAAGGAACGCCTCGGCAATGAGCTCGGCCACATGCGCGATGGAATGCGTGCCAAAGATGACATTGACGTTATCGACGTTGGTGAGCAGGCCCTCGCCATCGCGCTGCGCGATGCAACCGCCAACGGCAACCACGCGCTTGCCCGAAGGCGAAGGCGGCAGGCTTTTGCAGGAATTGCACTGACCGTACAGGCGAGTATCGGCGGCCTCGCGCACGCAGCACGTCATGAAGACAACGATATCGGCATGCGCGGGATCGAGCGCCATGAGGCAGCCATACGAATCAAGCAGACCGCTCACACGCTCGGAGTCGTGCTGATTCATCTGGCAGCCAAAGGTGCGGATAAAGTAGGTTTTACCGGCAAGAATATCGCGTACGGAACGCTGGTCCATGTGCATAAGTCCTAACGATGGGGAGCGAAACGAGGCAAGCAGAAGCTATGCCACAGGCTTAACATCATCCATGACGACGTTATCCATAGCAGCTCGATTGATCTGGTGAACGTAGATAGAAAGGCGGATGGCCGTGCGCGACTCCCCGTTAATGAGGATGTCGGAGAACACGGGCGCGCAGGAAATATCAAAACCGGTTGGAATCAAAAAACCGCGCGCGATAGCAACGGCCTTAATGGCCTGGTTGACGGCACCGGCGCCGACACACTGGATGTTGACGGGTACACCATCCTTGACCATGCCGGCGATGGCGCCGGCAACGGACGCGGGCGATGATTTGCTTGATACCTTCAGGCAATCCATGAAGAAACTCCTGCATTTAAAAGTACGTTTTAACTGCAATAACTGTATCGTACCGAGTGGACTCGGTAAAGGCACTATTCCTCTTTGGCAAGATCAAAGGTCACGGTGATTCGATCACGCGAAACACGGATCTTTGGGTCGCCGCAAAGGTTGAGATAGTACCGGGCGGCAAGGTCATTAAAGTCGCGTTCCACAGCGCGCGAAAACTGTGCCATGTCATCCTTGGCAATACGTAGCCCGCGACGATCCTTCGCGAGATCGACAGGAGCCGGCGCATGCGAGGACGAATCACGCTCGCGCAGCAGACGCGCGGTCACACCGCGAACGGGCTTAATCTGCCCTGCCAAAATGCGATGGGCCGTGCGCTCGGACATCTCAAGACCCAAACCCGAACAAATACGGATAAAGTCCTCGGCATCAGAAGCAAGGCCTAAACGATCGACAACCGGAAGCTCGCTCTCGTCATCAATGAACAGGAGACGAGACGTATCGAGCCGACTTGACGCCTGAGCATAAAGGGTCGCGGCAATCTCAGACGGAGAACCAAGATAGACATCGCAACCACGCAACTCCTCGAGCGCAAACTCACAAGCAGCGCGAATAATATTATGTGGACCGCGAGCGCAGACATAACGTCCGTCCTCATCCTTGACGGCCTGGGGCCAGCTGGACTGATCGGCACGCTCACTGAGGCGGTCGGCCGCAACGCTCACCTTGAAGGCTGAACCAAGATCGACGCCGGACGTGACCACACGGGCCTCGTCGGTGTTCTGCTTAATCGAAAACAATGCCATGCCACGACCGTGAACGCCCCAACGGTCCATCTTCATGCTCTCGAGCTTGGAGGTAACGCGGGCATCAAAGATTCGCTCTTGCATATCCTGCGGAACGCCCGAACCGTTATCCAGAAAGACAAGCGTGCGGACGCCATCTTCCTTGGTCGTGGCGAGATAGACCTTGTCGGCGCCGGCATCGCGAGCATTACGGAGCATTTCGATGACGATGTCCTCGACATGCTGAATGTCGTGCTTAGCCTGGCGCCGCTCGGCCTCCGAAACGCGGAGGCGGACATACCCCTCGCCAAGGTTCTCCTCGACGCGAAGGTTGCCCTCCCCCGACATCGACGCGATAAATGAGATGAGCTCGTTCGCGTCGCTCATGTTATTTAGCGATATCGACAGCGCGGCTCTCGCGAATCACGACGACGCGCACCTGACCGGGATACTCCATCTCTTCCTCGATCTGATGGGCGATATCGTGAGCCAGAACCGTGGACTGGGCATCGGAAATCTTGTCCGGCTGGACCATGACGTGGACCTCGCGACCGGCCTGCATGGCATAGGTACGTTCGACGCCGTCATGGGAGTTGGCGATCTCCTCGAGCTTCTCAAGACGCTTGATGTAGTTCTCGGCAGACTCGCGACGGGCACCGGGGCGAGAGGCAGAGACAGCATCAGCGGCCTGCACCAGGACATCGAGTACCGTGTTGGGGTCGACATCGGCATGGTGAGCCTCAATAGCGTGGACGATAACGGGCTTCTCGCCATAACGGCGGGCCAGCTCGGCGCCGATGACGGCATGCGGGCCCTCGACGTCGTGGTCGATTGCCTTGCCCAGGTCATGAAGCAGGCCGGCGCGCTTGGCGGTCACAACGTCCAGGCCAAGCTCGGAAGCCATCACGCCGCACAGATCAGAGACCTCGAGGGAATGCTGAAGCACGTTCTGACCAAACGAGGTACGGTAGCGCAGGGCACCAAGGGTCTTGACGATCTCGGGGTGCAGATCGTGGATGCCGGTATCGAAGGCAGCCTGCTCGCCAGCCTCGCGCACGCGCTGCTGAACCAGGTCGGCGGCCTTGTGATACATCTCCTCGATACGGGCAGGGTGAATGCGGCCGTCGGCGATGAGGTTCTCGAGGGCGACACGGGCGGTCTCACGACGGACCGGGTCGAAGCTCGAAAGAACGACTGTCTCGGGCGTGTCATCGATCACAAGGTTGACGCCGGAAACCTGCTCGAAGGTCCGGATGTTGCGACCCTCGCGACCGATGATACGGCCCTTGAGGTCATCAGAGGGAATGTGCACGGAGGTAACGGTGACCTCGGCAGTGTGGTCGGCAGCGCAGCGCTGAATCGCCAGAGACAGAATCTCCTGGGCGGTCTTGTGGCACTCGGCGCGAACCTGCTGCTCGGACTCGCGAATGATCGTGGCGGCCTCGTGGGTGACTTCGCCGCGAACCTTATCGAGGAGCTCCTTGTGGGCGTCCTCGCGGGTAAGGTCGGCGATACGCTCGAGCTCGGAGGTCTGCTTTGCGCAGAGCTCCTCGAGCTCACGGGAGCGCTTCTCGACCTGACCGGCCTGGCTGGACAGCTGATGCTCGCGCTTGTCGAGAGCGTCGTTGCGGCGATCGAGGGATTCCTCGCGCTGCATCACGCGGTTCTCGAGCGTACGAATCTCGTTCTTACGCTGCTTGTCCTCGGCCTCGGCGGCCTGCTTGTTCTTGATGATCTCCTCTTTAGCCTCGAGCAGAGCCTCTTTTTTGAGGGTCTCGGCCTGACGCTTAGCATCACCGATCAGGGACTCAGCCTGTGCGTGTGCCGACTGGATTTTTTCGTCGGCCTCGTGAAGACTACCCTGCTTGGCGGTGCGCATGTAGGCAATGGCGGCGATGGCACCCAAAACGATGCCAACGAGCGCTGCGATGATAGGCATGCTCACTCCTTTTTATGGATTCGTTACACAACAAAGCGAACCGTCCTTACGAACGGCTCGCGACATTTGAGTAATATGGGCGCAGCTTATGCGGGTCGGATACAGATAAACATATAAACAAACTCATCACAGATGAGCACATATCACAAAGCAAATGACGCTGTTTATCGTACGTTGAACCACAACAACTGTCAAATAAATGCCCCCAACACGGCGGCTAAAACACGGTGAGCGGCAGGGCCACAAAACGCATACGCCTAAACCGCACATTCCTCGCGTTCGGCATCGAGACGTGCCTTAACGGCATCGGCGGCGATATGATACGAGAAGCCCTTGCCCATCAAAAACCGAACCAGTTTTTCGAATCCGCGCGTCTCTGGAACACGCCGCTTGGCGAGCAGGGCTGACGCACGCGCCAAATCGTCTTCGACGGCAAAATAATCCTCGGGATAACCGGGAATGTCATCGAGCACGACATGACGGCGCTTGAGCTCGGTCTCGATTTTGCGCTGTCCCCAACCGCGCCGCTTGCGCTCCTCGATAAAGTACGAGCAAAAGCGGTTCTCGTCTAAAAAGCGATACTCGGTGGCGCGCTCGACGGCGAAATCGATCGCGGTCTGGTGAAAGCCGTAGCGAGCCAGCTTGTCACGGACCTCGCCCGTCGCATGGTCGCGGCGCGATAACATCTCGGTCACCATGGTAAGTGCACATTTACGCTCGACGAGCTGCACCGCCTCACGAAAGTTGTCCCAATCACAGGGAAGATCGGGGCGGTTTTTGACATACAGGCGCGCGACCCGCACGGGAATCCAAATGGACCGCTCAAAACCGCCCTCAAGCTCACAATCGATATGTGCGCAAGGCTTTTTGGACGCATACCCGCTCGAGAACGAGGAGGCCGCCTTCTTATCGGGAAAGACGACCGTGGCCTCGGTCACCGTATACGACATGAGCGTAACCGCTACTCGTCGTCATCATCGAGCATGGCGGAACCATCGATGGCGTAAAGCTCGTCAAACTCCTCAGGCGCAGGCTGATCGGTCAGCTCGACCTCGGATGGAGCATCGTCGTCAAACTCAAGCCCGCAGGCAAGGCGGACCTTATGCTCAATCTCGTCGGCGCAATCAGGGTGTTCGCGCAGGAACGCCTTGGCGGCCTCGCGACCGTTGCCGAGCTTGTCCTCGCCATAGGCAAACCAGGAGCCCATCTTCTTGCAAATGCCGCACTCGACAGCCATGTCCAGAATCGAGCCCTCCTTAGAGATGCCCGTACCGTACATGATGTCGAACTCAGCAGAACGGAACGGAGCTGCCACCTTGTTCTTAACGACCTTGGCGCGCACGCGGTTACCGATAACTTCATCCTTAAGCTTAATGCTGTCGATGCGGCGAATGTCGATACGCACCGAAGAGAAGAACTTAAGGGCGCGGCCGCCCGTCGTGGTCTCGGGGTTGCCGAACATGACGCCGATCTTCTCTCGCAGCTGGTTAATGAAGATGCATGTCGTGTTGGACTTGGACAGCGAGCCGGCGAGCTTGCGGAGCGCCTGACTCATCAGACGAGCTTGCAATCCGACCGTGGTATCGCCGATCTCTCCCTCGATCTCGGCACGCGGGGTCAGCGCGGCGACGGAGTCGACGACGATGGCATCGATGGCGCCGGAACGCACGAGCATGTCAACAATCTCGAGCGCCTGCTCACCCGTATCAGGCTGGGAAATCAGTACCTCGTCGATATCCACGCCAATGCGCGCGGCATACGTGGGATCGAGCGCGTGCTCGGCATCGATAAATGCCACCACGCCACCCATTGCCTGGGCTTCGGCCAGGATCTCGAGCGAAAGCGTCGTCTTACCGGAGGACTCAGGACCGTAAATCTCGACGATACGGCCGCGCGGCACACCGCCGATACCCAGAGCGGCATCGAGGGCCAGAGCGCCCGTGGGAATGGCCTCGACCTCGAGCTCGGGGCCGCCGTCACCATACCTCATGATGGAGCCTTGACCGAACTTCTTCTCGATCTCGGCCTTGGTGGTGGCGATCATCTCTTCGCGCTCTTTACCCGTCGTGGGTGCATGAACGGTACGTACGGGACCTGAATTCTTGGCCATGAATAGCCCTCCTCTTAACAACCTGCATCGATAATAAACGAACGGCTGTTCGTGGTCAACCGTTCAGGCCAATCATATGCAGGCAGTCTTTCCAAAACCCAACCAAACGCCGACCAAACACTGACCAAATGCTTGACCACAAAGGGCCGAATAAGAACAAGGAAGGCAAGAATACACCTATAACCAGCGCAAACGCTAAATTCGTCAGGGGTCCCTATCTCCACAATTAAGTGGCCCTAAGGCCCCTGAAAACACGTCTATTCCATAGAGTTGAGCACAAGGGCAATGCGTCCCAATGCCTCCGCGACCGCATGGGCACGAACACACGAACGGTCGCCCTCATAGTGGCAGCGCACAGAGTCCACGACCGGCACTTCCCAATCAGCCGCGCGATACGCCCAGCCAATATAGAAAGTGCCAGCCGGATCGTCCTCAGTGCCGCCGCCGGGGCCGGCATAACCCGTTGCGCTCACAGCAATATCGCTCTGATACAGCTCCAGCGAACGCGCCGCCATCTCGCGCGCGGTCTGATGCGACACCGCGGTATAGCGGTCGAGCGTCTCCTGCTCAACACCCAAAACGCGATGCTTTATCTCATCGCAGTAGGTCACCGCACCGCCACGCAGCACCGCCGAGGCGCCCGGGATATCGGCAATCGTCGAGGAGATCATACCTGCTGTCAGCGACTCAGCCGTCGAAACCGTCACGCCCCGAGCGCTCGCGCGCTCGACAATATCGCGCGCCAGCTCCTCGTTATGTGCGGAAATCTGTTCAAAAGAGTCCGTCATACCCACCAGGACCTAGACCGAAAAGACGATCTTGCGGCAGTTCCAGAAGTACTGGACGCCCGAGATAACGGTCAGGACAACGGCAACGGCGTACAGGAAGCGCGACACCGAGTAGATGCCGAGCGTCAGCGCCAGCGGGCCAAGGTTCAAGCCGGCCATCGCAAAGACGCACAGGTAACCGCAGATGGAGACCATCGTGGTCGCCGTCTTGTACTTGCCGAGCTTATCGGCCGCAACGACAACGCCGGCGGCACTCGCGACCATGCGCAGGGCGCTTACCAGCAGCTCGCGGAACAAGATGATGAACACGGACCAAACCGACACGGCGCCAAAGTCCAAGAACAGCAGCAAGGCCGAGAACACGAGTAGCTTGTCGGCGATGGGGTCCAAGAATTTACCGAAGTCGGTAATCTCGTTGCGCGAGCGCGCCAGGTAGCCGTCAACCTTATCGGTGCACGACAGGATGACGTACAGGATGAAGGCAGCGGCGGCGAGCGGACCGTCGAAGGTGCTCCAATCTGTACCGGCAACACTCGTGTGAGAAAGCGCCGACACGATCATGAACACCGGGATAAAGACGATGCGAACGCACGTCACGATGTTGGCGGGCGTCCAAACACTCGTCAGTTCCTTATTGCTCTCGTTTGCCACGACGCTCTCCTACTCCACAACATGGCCGATAAGCTCATAGCAGAAGCTATCGGTAAACTCGACCGTCAGAATATCGCCCACAGATGCCTCGCTGGCATCCAGATGCACCGCGCCATCGGAATCAGGCGCCTGGAACCAGGCATGTCCGATCAGCTCGGCGCCGTCCTCGGTCTCTTCGATACCGTCGACAATCACCTGGGCGCGCTCGCCCACATGTGCGGCAGTTGCAGCAAAACCGAGCGACTCGGCCAGGTCCATGGCCTCCTGGGCGCGCTCGAGCTTGACCTCTTCGTCGACCTGGCCCTCCATCTTGGCGGCCAGGCTGCCCTCCTCCTGCGAGTAGGCAAAGACGCTCGTGTAGTCAAAGCCGACGGTGTCCATAAAGTCGATAAGGTCGCGGAACTCGTCGTCGGTCTCGGTCGGGAAGCCGACCATGGCCGTGGAACGGATCACGATGCCGGGGATGCGCTCACGCAGATCGCGGAACAGGTCCTCGAGCTCCTGGCGCGAACCGGAACGGCGCATAGCCTTAAGTATGCGAGCATCGCAGTGCTGCACGGGGATATCGATATAGGGCAGCACCTCAGGCGTATCACGAATGGTCTCAATGAGCTCGTCAGTCATGCCCTCGGGCTGCAGGTAGAGCACACGGACCCAGACGTTCTGCGGACGCACG
Organism: Collinsella sp. AM16-21; assembly: GCF_003471905.1. Taxonomy (NCBI): domain Bacteria; kingdom Bacillati; phylum Actinomycetota; class Coriobacteriia; order Coriobacteriales; family Coriobacteriaceae; genus Collinsella; species Collinsella sp. AM16-21. The sequence continues at coordinate 68,881 of NZ_QRKJ01000010.1, read as the reverse complement.
GCCTCGGCGACGGCGCGCAGCAGCTGCGCCAGATTGCGCGGCGAGCCCTCGGCGACGTCCTCTTCCGCAAAGTCGGTGCCCCAAATACCCGTGTCCTGGCCGATCAGCACGATCTCGCGCACACCGCCGGCAACCAGGTCGCGTACCTCGGAGATAATGCTCTCGGCATTGCGCGAATGATATCGACCGCGAATATAGGGGATCATGCAGAAGCTGCAGAAGCGGTTGCAGCCATCGGAGATCTTGACGTAGGCGACAGCGCCCTCGACGGTGCGCTTGACTTGCGGAATATAGGCAGCGATCTCACGCTCGACACCCAGCACGCCATCGATGACCGCCACGATGCCGTCCTCCTCGTCGGCCTTCACAAAGGCAGCGACCTCGGGCAGCTCATCGGGCAGGTCGTCGCCATAGCGCGACGGCACACAGCCGCACATGACGATGGGACAAGAACGAACGCCGTCCTGAACCTCGTTGGCGAGCTCGAGCGTGGTCTCGATGCTCTCGGACGTTGCGGAGGCGAGGAACGAGCATGTATTGACGATGGCGATATCGGCATCCTGTGGGTCGAATGCCTCCTCGTAGCCTGCGGCGGTCAAAAGAGAACGCATGCGGTCGGTGTCAACCTCGTTCTTAGCGCACCCGAGGGTGATGTAGAGCACGGAGCCCAACGGTGTATCCATGTTGGAGAGCAGTCCTTTCGAATGATATTAGCGGTAGTTGGTGAACTGCAGCGGCTGGCCGTAGTCCCGGTCGCGCAGGAACTGGATCACGGTCTGCAACGCGTCCTTCGAAGCGGAGGAAACACGCAGCTTCTCGGCCTCGATGGTCACCTTGACCTTGAGCTTTTGGTCCTTGATGTCCTTATTGATCTTCTTGGCGGTCGCCTGGTCGATACCCTCGACGATATGGCCGAGCACGCGCACGGTGCCGCCCGACGCCGCCTGCGGAGCATCCCACGAGACAGCCTTGAGGTCGATACCGCGCTTGATGAGCTTGGAGCTCAGCACGTCGATAATCTGCTTGGAGACAAAGTCAGCCGGGGCGTTGATCGTAAAGAGCTTGTCGCCCTTCGAAAGCTCGATCGTGGCGCCGGAATCCTTCAGGTCATAGCGCTGGGAAATCTCGCGCGTGGTCTGCTGAAAGGCGTTGTCGACCTCTTGCATGTTGACCTCGGACACGACGTCGAAGCTGGAATCTTTAGCCATGATATTTCCTTTCGCGTACGAGCGGCTTAGTAGCTATCGTACGAATAGTCGGTAGAATCGGTGGGCGTCTGACCGTCAGTTGCGGTATCGGTGCCATCCGTGGACTGGGCATCGGTGCCGTCGGTGGTGTCGGTACCATCGGTGGCGTCGGCACCATCAGAACTTTCACCATTCTCGGAATCAGTCGTCTCCTTCTTGGGAACGGTGATCGTCACGCGCGCCACGCCCGAGGTCTTGGTATCGTAACGGACCTTTTCGCCGTTCTTGGTAACGGTGACATCGGAAGGCTTGGACGTGGTGATCTCGATCGAGGACTCGGGCGTGTATTCCTGCTCAAAGGGGCCAGTCGCCTGGGCACCATAGACCGACTTGCCGTCGACCTTGACCTCAATCCACGCGGTCTTTCCCTTGGCAACGGAGACCTTGACCTTCGTTACCTCGTTCTCTTCCTTTTTAGCCGTCGTCTTGGTGGCGTCCGAATCGGTCGACTCATCCGTCGCCTCATCGGTGTCTTCGTCCTCGTCGACCGTTTCGGTCTTCTTAGAAGACTTCTTGGTCGTCGTCTTGGTAGCAGTAGGCGTCTCGGGCGTGGTCTCGGGCGTCGAAGATGCGCAGCCGCGCAGAAGCACCACGATGAGCACGATCAGTAGCAACGCCACGGCACCGATGCCAGCGTAGACGATACGCGGATCGAGCCCGTTGTTTTGAGGAGTACAAGATCCGCCGCGTCCACGATTGGAACTGCTGCGGCCGCCCCCCTGAGACATACGACCACGATTGCTATCGGAACGGCCGCGATAGCCACCCTGGCCCTGAAGGCCGCGCTGACCAGAGCGGGGCGAAAGTTCACCGCGGCCTTGATAGCCACGCTGGCCCGAACGCGGAGCCGAAGGGCGCTGGCCACACGGCTGAGACTGAGAGCGAAGACGCGGCGTCACCTGCGTGGTATCGGCATCCGCATAGCCACTGCGAGAACGTCCGGTGGAGATACCACGGTGACCGCGATCGGAATAGCCGCCGTCGCCGTAGCCGGCACGAGGGTCACGCGCCACGCCGCGGGCAGCGGGAAGTGCACGGTCCTCGGGCATCGGCGTACTGCGGAACCGGTCACGCTGTGAGCGAATCTCCTCGCCCGAACCCGTCTCGGTAATATAGCCAGCCTGCTGCGGACGCTGACCATAACGCGTTGAGCGACCACCCTGAACCATCAGGAAGCGCCCGTTATCGACCGAGGAACGCGAATTGACGTAGCCGGCGGCGTCCTGGAAACGACCGCCCTGCTGCGACGTCTCGCGTTCGTATGCCATCAGGTCGTCAAAGTAGGCATTGACGACCTCGCGCGGATTGAGGCCCAAAAAGCGAGCATAGCTCGAAATCATGCCCTGCGCATAGCCGCGCGGCGGCATCGAAGCAAAGTTACCGGTCTCGAAAAACTCGATGATCTGCGGCCTGATTTTGATGGTGTTGGCGACCTGCTGAATGGAAAGGCCCATTCGGCGACGCTGCTCGAGCAGCATGTCACCAAAGCGTGCAGCCATCAGAATCCTCCAAACTCACGATCTTCACGTGCCATCTCGGCATCGACAGATTCCAGCGCGGCAAGCCCCTCCTCGTCCAGCAGGACCTCGCGCGGCTTGGAACCGTCGGGCGGACCGACGACACCCTTTTCTTCCAGCATGTCCATAATACGCCCGGCACGCGCATAGCCAACCTTCAGGCGGCGTTGCAGGCCAGATGTGGAGCCAAGCTGCGAATCCACCACAATATGGGCGGCTTCCCAGATGAGTGGATCATCGTCTTGCGGCTCGGTTACTCCGGTGCGGACAATGCCTCCGCCACCCGCCATGGACATGGAAGCGGGCGCCACGGCAGACAGGATCTCCTCGTGGTAGTCTGGCTCACTCTGCGACTTGACGAACTCGACAATCTCGTTGATCTCATCATCCGAGACAAAGCAGCCCTGGATACGGCGGGGCTTGCCCCAGTCGACCTTGGAGAACAACATGTCGCCCAAACCGGTGAGCTTCTCGGCGCCCATCTGGTCGATGATGACGCGCGAGTCGATGCCCGTGGCGACGTTAAAGGCGATGCGGTTGGTGATGTTGGCCTTGATGAGGCCCGTCACCACGTTGGAGCTGGGGCGCTGCGTGGCAACGATAAGATGAATACCGGCGGCACGGCCCAGCTGTGCAATACGCACGATCGAGGCCTCGACATCCTTACCGGCGACCATCATCAGGTCAGAGAGCTCGTCAATGATAATGACAAGGTAGGGCATCTTTTGCGGCGGATTGTCGTAATGCTCAAACTCGCCAGCAGCCTGCTTTTCGTTGTAGGTCGAGATCTTACGCACGTTGAGACGCTCGAAGACCTTCAGGCGACGCTCCATCTCGGACACAGCCCATTGCAGAGCGCTCGCGGCCTGCTTGGGCTCGGTCACCACGGGCACATAGAGATGCGGCAGACCGTTATAGCCCGCAAGCTCGACACGCTTGGGGTCGACCATGATCAGGCGAACGTCCTCGGGAAGGGCGCGCATGAGCAAGGTCGTGATGATGGAATTGATCATCACCGACTTACCAGAACCGGTCGTACCGGCGATCAACAGGTGAGGCATCTTGGCGAGGTCGGCGACAACCGGCGTGCCCTCGGCGTCGCGGCCGATGGCGAGCTCGAGCGGACCGCCCTTCACATAGGGCAGCACGTCGCCCAGATTGACGTTCTGGCGCTTGCGGTTGGGAATCTCGATGCCCACGAGCGAGGTGCCGGGGATCGGGGCAAAGATACGCACCGACTGGGCAGCGAGCGAAAGCGCGATATCGTCCTCGAGGCTCGAGATTTTGCTCACACGCTCGCCCTCACCGGGCTGCAGCTTAAAGGTCGTCACCGTGGGGCCGGCGATCCAGCCGACCACGCGGGCACTACGACCAAACTCCAGCAAGGTGGACTGAAGCGACTCGGCAGTCTGTTCCAGCTCCTTGTCAGAAGACGCGGAGGAAGCCGACTGCGGATTGGCATGCAGAATCTCAAGTGGCGGAAGTTTGAGGCCGTCCTCTTCTTCGCCCTCGTTATCTGCGGGGGCATTGTCCGCTCCCCCATCGCTAGCCACAGCCGATTCGACAGCACTCAAGGCAGGCGCATCGGCAACCTTGGGATGCTTCAAGAAGTCGGGGATCTGAGGTGCTGCCGAAACAGGATTCACGGCAAACGGCGGCTCGGACTCGTCGATCTTATCGGGGTCGTCTTCCATCGAAAGCTGACCGGTTACCTGGTCGCGCTTTGCATGACGGCGCGGCAGCAAAGTTGTCTTTGCGGTCTCAATCGGAGCCTCGTCATCCTCGTCATCGCCCTCGGTGAGCTCAATCTCGCTATCGGACCAAGACGGGTCGGGCTCACTCGTATTGAGCTTAGGCGCAGCCTTGCTCTTCTTGGCATGACGGCGCGGCAGCAGCGTCGTCTTAGCGCGCTCGGCCTCCACGGCATCGGAAACGTCGACAAACGGATCTTCGTCCACGTCCTCATCGTCCAGAATCGGATCAACTTCGCTACCCATAACCGTAGTCACGGCCGCATCGGAACTCTTTTGGCGCAGAATACTCAGGTGCGGACGGGCAACACCGGGCACCGACAGGGCCTCATCGTCACCCCACGGGCTCGCGTTGACGTCGGCACGACGGCGCTCGGCAAAATCTGCCGCACGATCGCGGGCAGAGCGCAAAACGCCGCCAACCGAAAAGCCAATGATGACAAGGCCCACGACGGCAAGGCCCAGCAGGACTACCATCGCGATAGGCTTACCCAGGGCATTCTGCAGCGCACTCGCAATAAACGCACCGATGTAGCCACCCGAGGCGGACAGATTTTGCGGCGTGAACATAAGGTCGCACGAGTCGCTCGTACCTGGCACCATCAACGAAAGAATGGAGACGACGGCGATAAAGACCACGGCGCCGCCCGCAACAGAGCGCGCGTTGAGCGGCGAGTCCTCGCCTAAAAAGAGCGTGGCGGCAAACAGCAAAATGACGATCGGCAGCACGTAGGCGCCCAGACCAAAGCCCAAGTGGTAGAAACCGGCAACCGCAGCCGTAACGGGCGCAGTCGCCGGCGAAATCACGGCAATAAAGGATGCAATCGCCAAAACGGCAATGACCACGCCGGCGATATCGCGGTTGGCCGAGGGCTCGACCAAGGGCTCGAAATCATCGAACTCGGACTCGTGGCCCTTATTGGCACGCAGATGGGAACCGGCACCCTTAGCAGATGCCGGTTGGTTGTTGGCCTTATTGCCTTTGGCGTTTTGTGCAGATCCGCGCGCCAAACTAAACCTCCATGACGACCGGGATGATCATCGGACGAGTGCGCGTACGGCTCCAGATAAAGTTGGAGAGCGAGTCGCGCACGGCCTTGCGAATGGCATCGGAACCGCTGCTCGTAAAGCTGAACTTGCCCTTCTCGATCGTCTTCATGATGGACGCGGAGGCATCCTCGGAGAACTGGTCGTCGATGGCAAACGAGACGCCGCGGCCCGAGAACTCGATGGCCTCGATCTTCTTGTGCTTGAGCGAGACGATGGCAACAGCGGTAACCATACCGTCGTTGGCGAGCTTCTGACGATCACGTAAGACGATGGGGTCGGTATCGCCGATGCGCAGGCCGTCGACGTAAACGACGCCGGACTCGACGGGCGTACCGCGCTTAACGATACCGCCGCGCATCTCGAGCGTGTCGCCGTTGTCGAGGATAAAGATATGATCGTCCTTGAGACCCATCTTGCGGGCCAGCTGGGCATGGGCGCGCAGATGCACGGCTTCACCGTGAACCGGCATAAAGTACGTGGGCTTGGCCATGGCCATCAGGAGCTTGAGCTCCTCCTGGCTACCGTGACCGGAAACGTGAACGAGAGCGCGGTTCTTATCCCACACGTCGCAGCCGAGCTTGGCCAGGCTGTTGACGACCTGCTGGACGGCCTTCTCGTTGCCGGGAACGGGAGTTGCCGAGAGGATAACGGTATCGCCCTCGTGGATAGAGAGCGTCTTGTGCTCGCCGTTGGCCATGCGGGACAGGGCCGACAGCGGCTCGCCCTGCGAACCAGTGCACATGACGACGATCTTGTCGTCAGGCAAATTATCGATATCAAAGGCATCGATAATATCGGCATCGTCGATGTTGAGGTAGCCCAGCTCGCGCGCCACGCGTGTGTTCGTGAGCATGGAGCGACCGGTCACAACGACCTTACGGCCGCACTTGCGGGCAGCATCGCAGATCTGCTGCAAACGATGGATGTGGCTCGAGAACGACGCGACGAACACGCGACCCGGGGCGTTCTTGATAGCGTGTAGCAAGTTGGGACCGACCTCGGCCTCGGACTTGGTAAAGCCGGGAACCGTGGCATTGGTGGAGTCGGAAAGCAGCAGGTCGATGCCCTGCTTGGCAAAGCGGCTGATAGCGGCATAGTCGGGCGTGACACCATCGATGGGCGTCTGGTCGAGCTTAAAGTCGCCGGTGTGCATAACGGTGCCCTGGTTGGTGCGAATGAACACGCCCAGAGCGCCGGGGATGGAGTGCGTCATCGAGAAGAAGTCGAGCGAGATGCCACCGAGGTTGACATGGCTGCCGCCCTTGACCTCGCGGAACTTGGGCGCGCGGATGCGGAACTCAGAAAGCTTGCCCTCGATAAAGCCAAGCGTCAGCTTGCTCGAAAAGATGGGCACCTTGTTGTTGAGGTCCTGTAGCAGGTACGGAAGCGAACCGGTGTGGTCCTCGTGGCCGTGGGTGACGACGATACCGCGGAGCTTCTCCTCATTCTCCAAAACATAGGTGTAGTCGGGAAGCACCAGGTCGATACCGGGCTGGGAGTCATCCGGGAACATGAGACCGGCGTCGACGAGCACCATGTCGTCGCCGCACTCGAAGACCGTCATGTTCTTGCCGATGCCGTCAAGGCCGCCGAGCGGGATGATCTTCAAGGGAGATGATTTTTTAGCTGCCATAGGTTCGTGTGGTTTCCTTTCTTCGAAACGGGTCTGGAACAACCGACGGGGCGCTTCTGGCAAACCGACCGTCGGGAACGTACAAACATGCATCACAGAGTCGATGCAATAACCACAGTATGATACCCATTTGCACAACAACAGACCACCCATGCATCAAAGCCCCATCTGAACCCGTCTATCCCGCCGGTTCCCCGCGAGGGCGAGCACGGATGAAGTTTCCTGCTCTACAGTCCTGCTCACGACGGAGGCCACATTAAGTGGCCTCCTGTTCGTGCGGAACTCGCGATAAACTTCATCCGTGCTCGCCCTCGCGGGGAACCAACCAAAAAGGGACAGGTTTATTTTGGTCGGTTTTATCTGGAGATATGCTGTTGCGTCTATCTACAGATCTGAAATCTGACTACTGATAAGACTGTCTAACTAAATATCGAGCGGCACTAACAAGCCCTTTTGCTTGCGCCCGGGAGGGCCGCATATGAAGTTTATCGCGAGTTCCGCACGCAAAGGAAAGCACTTAATGTGCTTTCCGTCTTGCGCAGGACTGTAGAGCAGGAAACTTCATATGCGGCCCTCCCGGGCGCAAGCAAAAGGGCGACCCCTGTCCGGAGTCGCCCTTGTTGAGCTGCTTATGTGCGGCTGTTACTCGGCGTCGTGGTGACGACGGGGCTTGCGGCCTCCGTTGTCGCCGGGACGGCGCGGACGGTCGCTGCGCTCGGAGCGCTCGCGACGCGGACGCTCACGGCGCTGGAAGTGCTCGCCGTCGCCCTCGGAGGCACCCTCGGCGCGAGCCGGGGCCTCGGGCTTGTCGAGACGATCGAGCGAGATCTTGCCGCGATCGTCGACCTCGATGACGACGACCTTGACCTCGTCGCCCACGTTGAGGACGTCCTCGACCTTCTCCACGCGGCCCTTGGCGACGCGGGAGATATGCAGCAGGCCGTCCTTACCGGGCAGCAGGTTGACGAAGGCGCCGAAGGGCTGGATGGAGACCACGCGACCGGTGTACTCCTCGCCCGGCTCGGGAACCTTGATGATGAGCTTGATACGCTCAACGGCCTGGTCGACGGACTCGCCGGTGCCGCCGACAAAGACGGTGCCGTCCTCCTGGATGTCGACCGAGGCGCCGGTCTCGTCCTGGATACCGCGGATGACCTTACCGCCGGAACCGATGACGTCGCGGATCTTGTCGGTCGGAACCTGGATGGAAACGATGCGCGGAGCGGTGCTGCGCGTGGTGTGGCGCGGCTCGGGGATCACATCGAGCATCTTCTGCAGGATGAAGGCGCGACCCTCCTTGGCCTGCTGCAGAGCGCGGGCCAGGATGTCGAAGGTGAGGCCGGTGGCCTTGTTGTCCATCTGCAGGGCGGTGATGCCCTCGGTGGTGCCGGTGACCTTAAAGTCCATGTCGCCCAGGAAGTCCTCGAGACCCTGGATGTCGGACAGTACCACGGTCTTGCCCTCCTCCTGGATCAGGCCCATGGCGATACCGGAGACCGGGCGCTTAATGGGCACGCCGCCGTCCATAAGGGCGAGCGTGGAGCCGCAGGTCGAAGCCATCGAAGAGGAGCCGTTGGACTCCATGACCTCGGAGACGACGCGGATGGCGTAGGGGAACTCGTTCTCGTCGGGGAGCACCGGAAGCAGGGCGCGCTCGGCCAGGTTGCCGTGGCCGATCTCGCGGCGCTTGGGGCTGCCCATGCGGCCGGTCTCGCCGGTGCAGAAAGGCGGGAAGTTGTAGTGGTGCATGTAGCGCTTGCCCTCGGTGGGCTCGATGGTATCCAGACGCTGGCCCTCGTTGAGCATGCCAAGCGACAGGACGGAAAGCACCTGGGTCTGGCCACGCTGGAACAGACCGGAGCCGTGAACGAGCGGCAGGTAGTTGTCCTTCACCATGATGGGACGGATCTCGTCGGCGGCACGGCCGTCGACGCGCTCGCCGGTCTCGACGACCATGGTGCGCATGGCCTTCTTCTCGAGCTTCTTGAGCGCCACGGGGATCTCGCGCTCCCAAGCGGCCTGCTCCTCCTCGGTGAACTCGGCGCGGATGGACTCCTTCAGAGCCTCGACCTTGCCGATACGGGAGAGCTTGTCGGCATCGCGAAGGGCGGCAGCCATCTCGTCGTAGTGGGCGAAGATGCGCTCCTGGACCTCCTCGACGGGCTGGTCGAGCGGGTACTCCTTCTTGACGATGGGGCCGTTGACCTGCTCCCACTCGACGACGAACTCGTCCTGAGCCTGGCAGAAGGCAGCAAGGGCCTCCTGGCCAAACTTCATGGCGGCGAGCATGTCGTCCTCGGAGATCTCCTCGGCGCCAGCCTCGACCATCGAGATGAAGTCGGCAGAGCCGCCCAGCTCCAGGTCCAGATCGGAGTTCTCGCGCTCCTCGTAGGTGGGGTTGACGATAAACTCGCCGGTCTCCACGTTACGGCCGATGCGCACGCAGGCAAGCGGGCCCTCGAAGGGCACGCCGCCGAGCGTCATGGCAAGGGAAGCACCCATGACGTTGATGACGTCGAAGGGGTTGACCTGGTCGGCGACGAGCGAGGTGGCGACGATGTGCACCTCGTTGCGGAAGCCATCCGGGAAGCTCGGGCGAATCGGACGGTCGATCATGCGCGCGGTGAGCGTGGCCTTCTCGCTGGGACGGCCCTCACGCTTGAGGTAGCCACCCGGGATGCGGCCGGCTGCGTACATCTTCTCGTTGAAGTCAACGGTCAGCGGGAAGAAGTCGTAGTTCTTGCGCTCCTTGGAGACGACCACGGTGTCGAGCATCGTGGTGTCGCCCTGCTTGACCAGGCAGGCGCCGGTAGCCTGCTTGGCAAGCTCGCCCGACTCAAAGGTGTAGGTCTTGCCGTACAGCTCAAAGGTCTTGGATACGAGTGTCATTGTTCTCCTTTACCCCACAGGCCCCTTGCCTGCGGGCTTCTCATGTGACGCGGGCCCCCTGCCCCCGACACGCTTCAGAGCGTGATTGTTCGCGCCCTTACACAAAAAGAGCGCCCCGCTGCGCAGGACGCTCTTAGCATGTACAAATCCTTACTGGATGTTGTCGCGGATGCCCAGAGCCTTGATGAGCTCACGGTACTCGACGATGTCGTTCTTCTTGATGTAGGAGAGAAGACGACGACGACGGCCGACGAGCATGAGCAGGCCACGACGGGTGTGGAAGTCCTTCTGGTGGGACTTCATGTGCTCGGTCAGCTCCTTGATGCGCTCGGACAGGATGGCGACCTGAACCTTGGGGTTGCCGGTGTCGACCGGGGTGTTACCGAACTGGGCAGTCAGCTCCGCCTTGCGCTCTTTGGAAACAGTCATTGTTTCACCTTTCGTTTTGCGTCGCCATCGGGCGACTCGATTCGCCTCGGACTGGGAAGCCGCCGGTGGAGCGAGCAACCAAGGTCGAGGTACCAACTGGTCGGTATGTTACCACAAGCAGCCCGCGCCTGCGCATCATCACCGACCCAACATGAATTCCATCGCACGGAGGCGCTGGTCGGTATGCGTCGCCGCCCACACATGCGAAAGCCCGAGCAAGAACGCCGCCGTATGCGGGTCGATTTTCTCGGCCATAAGCGCATCGAAGGTCATGGACATGAGGGCGCGCAGCCATGCGACCTCACCGGTCGAGACCAGCTCGGCACCCAGAACGCTCGACGCGCACGACCCGCACATGAGACCGCCCGCCTGGGGCGAAAAATACGACAGCATGGGGTCTCCGCACAGCACGCAGGCCGAAAAATTGGGTCGATAGCCAACGTGCGACAGCAGCTTAAAGACATATGCCGCCACAAGTAGGTCCATATATGCCGTGTCAAGCCCGCTGCCCACCAGGGCAAGCGCTCGCTGCGTTATGGCAAAGGTAAACGGGTCCTCGGCGTCCTCGAACGAGCACACGCGCGCGACCTCGGCGATCGCGCTTGCGGCGCAGGTCGTCTCGTATTCGGGCGCAGCGCCGAGCGGCGCCTCCATAAGCTCGGCCTGAGAAACCACGTCGAGTGACCGTCCATGTGCAAGCAGCATATCGACCGTACAGAACAGCTCGCAACGCGCAGCAAGGCGTCCGCCGGGTTTGCGGGCACCCTTTGCCACGGCACGAACCTGCCGCCCCCGCTCGTCAAGCATCGTCAAGATCAGGTCGGTCTCTTTGAGCTTAGTCTTATCGAGCACGAGCACTTTCGTGCGATATGTCCGGGAGCCTGCCATGCGCGCCGCGCGTCCTTAGTCCTCGGCGTTGTAGCCAAAGCGGCGAATCTGGGCCTCGTCGTCACGCCAGCCGGCCTTGACCTTCACGTCCAGCTCCAAAAAGACCTGCGTGCCAAAGATGCGCTCAAGATCGCGACGGGCGTCGATACCGATATGCTTGATCATCTCGCCGCCCTTACCGATGATGATGCCCTTTTGGCCCTCGCGCTCGACGTAAATGGTGGCGTGCACGCGCAGCACCTTCTTGGTCTGCTCGAGCGCATCGCAGATCACGCCAACGGAGTGCGGAATCTCATCACGAGTACGGCGCAAAACCTTCTCGCGCACAAACTCAGCAACGAGCGTCTCGTCAGAAGCGTCAGTGCCCATGTCCTCGGGGAACCAACGCGGGCCTTCGGGCAAAAAGTGCGCAACGGTCTCGATAAAGGCATCGACGTTGAAGTTCTTGACCGACGATGTCACGATCTCGTCGTCATATTCCATGAGCTCGTGGGCGGCCTTAAGCTGCTCCATGACCTGTGCGGGGTCGGCCTCATCGGCCTTGGTAAGCACCAGGACCTTCTTGGAACGAGCGTTCTTGACACGCTCGGCAACCCAGGCGTCTCCCCTGCCGATGGGCTTGGTGGCATCAATCAAAAACGCGACGACATCGACATCGTTCAGCTCGAACAACGCGCTCTTGTTGAGCTCGGATCCCAAGCCGTCCTTGGGCTTATGAATACCGGGGGTATCGACAAAGACTAGCTGGTAGCCGGGGCGGTTGACGACGGCGCGCATGCGGCGGCGGGTCGTCTGGGCCACCGGCGAGGTGATGGCGACCTTTTTGCCATAGCAGGCATTAAGCAGCGTAGACTTGCCAGCGTTGGGACGACCGACCAGGGCCACAAAGCCGCTGCGGAAACCGGGCTCAACGTCACCAAAGCCCGCGAGGTTGTCGTCCTCGTCGCACAGGGCGTCGAGTTCCTCGTCGCTCATACCCTCAAACGGGTCGAACTCCTCGACATCCTCGAGCTCCTCGGTATCCACCGCGTCCAGGGACTCGTCGTCCAAAATCTCATCGGTAGGCTGCATATTGTCGGACATGGGAATCCCTTTCTAAATAAAGTCGAGCGCGTGGGCAAATACCAGTACGCCCACAATCGCGGCGGTGATGGAAAGCACGTATACAGAGGCGGCGGCGATGTCCTTCGCACGCTTGGCCAGCGGATGGAGCTCCTGGGTCGCTAGGTCGACGATAGCCTCCATAGCGGTGTTGCACAGCTCGCCGTGAATCACCAGGCCGCAGCAGATGATAACCGTGGCCCACTCGGCAATGTCGAGGCCGACGATGCAGCCGGCAATGACGGTACACACGCCGGCCGCGAGCATGACCTTGATATTACGCTCGGTTTTAACGGCGGTGACAAAGCCCTCCATGGCGTAGGAGAACGACTTTAAAAAAGACGGATGGTCCTTGTTCGATCCGGGAATCATAGACGGCTCCTAGTCGTGGGCATGGTTGGTGATGGGACCGACGTGGACCAACTTGGGGTCCTCGCCGCGCTCGAGCGCCAGATCGCGCAGGATGGCGTCCTCGCGGGCCTCCATGACCTCGGCCTCGTCGTCCTCGATGTGGTCATAGCCCAGCAGGTGCAGCATGCCGTGTACGAGCATCAGACGGCTCTCGTCAGCGGGGCTATTGCCAAAACCGGGGGCCTGACGGGCAATAACCTGCGGGGCCAAGATAATATCGCCGAGCTCGAGCGTCTCATCGGCGGGAATGTCATCGTCAAAGGCCGAATCGCACTCAAACGAGAGTACATCGGTGGTGCGATCGATACCGCGCCACTCGTGGTTGAGCTCGTGCATCTCGTCCTCGTCGACATACGAAAGGGAAATCTCGACTTCACGCTCAACGCCCTCGGCGGCAAGCACGACCTCGCAGATGTGCTCCACCTCCTGCGCGTCGAGCAGCGTATCGAGCTCGGCATCGTTGCTGATCAATACACTCAACGGGACTCCTTTCGGTCACGAACGCGTTTCTCGCGCACATCATCATAAGTATCGTATGCCTCGACGATACGACCCACCAGGGCATGACGCACCACGTCGGCACGCTCCAGATGAGAGAATGCGACATCATCGACGCGGCCTAAAATCCGCTCAACATCGGCAAGGCCGCCACGACGACCCACCAGGTCGCGCTGACTCAAGTCGCCGGTAATCACGAACTTGGAGTTGAAGCCCAGGCGTGTCAGGAACATCTTCATCTGCTCGGGCGTGGTATTTTGCGCCTCGTCGAGCACCACGAAGGCATCGCTCAGCGTGCGGCCGCGCATGTAGGCAAGCGGGGCGATCTCGATCACGCCACGATCCATAAGCTCATCGGTGCGCTCGCGATCCATCATGTCAAAAAGGGCGTCGTAGAGCGGACGCATATACGGATCGATTTTCTCCTCGAGGGTGCCCGGCAAAAAGCCCAAGTTCTCCCCCGCCTCGACGACGGGGCGCGTCAAGATCAAGCGGCCCACCTCGTGGCGCTTAAGCGCGGCGACGGCAAGCGCCATAGCCAGATAGGTCTTACCGGTGCCGGCGGGACCCAGGCCAAAGGTAATCGTATGCGAGCGGATGGCATCAACGTAGCGCTTTTGGCCAAGCGTCTTGGGACGAATGGCACGACCGCGATACGAAAGCAGCACGTCATCGCGCAGCGACGTGGCCTCGTGCTCGCCGTCGCGCAAGACGGCCAGGCAGCGCGAGACATCGTCTGCAGACAGCGTGCGCCCGGCGGCAGCCTCGCGAAAAGCATGTTCGAAAAAGCGCGCCACGAGCTCGACCTCGTCCGGGTCACCGCTCACGGCGATGCTATCGCCACGGGCGACCACATGGGCGCGGACCAAGCTCTCGAGCGCACGAAGGACGCCGTCGCCGGCGCCCAAAACGCGCGAGGGGTCAATCCCCTCGGGAACAGTAAGTCTAATCTTCGAGGCTTCCATGAACCTCCCTGCGCGCATGGACCAAGCCGGAATCATCGACTCCGATGATAGCAACATCGAGCAGGCACGGGGCTGTAAGTCCACAGGTATCGTCAAGACGGGCATGATGGAACGAACCGAGCGTCAGGTTGTCACCATACTCGAGCACGGCGCGCTCAACGGTTCCCACGCGACGACGAGCGTCGGCAATGGCGAGCTCCTGAGCAGCCGCGCGCATGCGGCGGCTGCGCTCGGCCATGACCTCAGGTGGTACCTGGTCGGCCATGTCGGCGGCGAGGGTGCCGGGGCGCTTGCTATAGCGGAACACGTGCATGCGCGAAAAGCCCACGCGACGGCATAGCGCCAGCGACTCCTCGAACTCCTCATCCGTCTCACCAGGAAAACCGACGATAACGTCGCACGAAAGAGACGCCTGCGGCAGGTTGGCGCGAATCATACGCACCGTGTCCTCAAAGGCCTCGGCGCTATAGGGACGGCCCATGCGATGCAGGGTCGCCGTGCAGCCAGACTGCACGGGCAGGTGCAAAAACGGGGCGATACGCTGCGGATAGCGCGCCATAACCTTAAGCAGGCGCTCAGAGATATCCATGGGCTCGACCGAGGAAATGCGCACATGCGGAATAGAGGTGCGCTCCATAATGGCCTCGAGCAGCTCATCGATTTCGACATGCTCGTCGGTCGCGCTCTTGCCGTCATAGGCGCCCAGGTTCACACCGGTCAGCACCACCTCGGGCACGCCGGCCTCCTGGGCCTCGCGAACTTGCTCGAGCACGGACTCGACGGGCACGGAGCGCTCGGGGCCGCGCGCCTTCCACACAATGCAATAGGTGCAGCGGTGGTTGCAGCCGTCCTGAATCTTCACGCCCAGGCGAGAGCGACCGAGCGCATCGACCACCTCGCCATCGCTGCAGGCGGGAACGCTATCGGACTCAACGCCCAGCACCTCGCAGACACGTTCGGCGACATCGATCTTGGACGGCTCGGCGATCACGCGATCCGAAAGCTCAAGCAGCTCCTCGGGATGCAAATTGACCACACATCCGGTCACGACCACATAGGGCTCGTTTTGATGGGCCAGCGCATGGCGGACGGCCTTACGGGTCTTGGCCTCGGCCTCACCCGTAACGGCACAGGTGTTAATGACAATCAGATCGGCATCCTGGGGCTCCACAATAGCAAAGCCCAGGCGCATAAGATCGGCAGTGATACGGTCAGACTCAACCCGGTTGACGCGGCAGCCGAGGTTGACGACGGAAATATGGGGTGCGAGCACGCGGGCTCCTTAATCGAGGATATCGTCGAGGGCACTCTTGATACGGTCGGTCACCGACTTCTTACCGGAAGCGACGTCATCGCCCATCTCATCGGCAAAAGCACGGAGCAGCTCGCGCTGCTTATTGGAAAGATTGGTGGGAACGACCACACGCAGTTGCACGATCAGGCGGCCACGCGAACCGCCACCGCCAATGCGCGGCATGCCGTAATTATTGACGCTCACGGTGTCGCCGTACTGGGCGCCGGCGGGAACCGTCACCTTAACAACCTCGTCGGGCATAATGCCCTCGACCTCGATCTCGCAGCCGAGCGCAGCCTGCGCAATCGAGATATCGCTCACCAGGTACAGGTCGTCACCGTTGCGCTTAAAGCGCTCATGGTCGGCAACGCGCACGTTGACAATCAAGTCGCCCGAAGGCTCGCCGCGAAGGCCGGCCTCGCCAAAGCCGCTCACACGCAGCTGGCGACCGGTCGAAACGCCGGAGGGAATATCGATGTCGATCTTTTCATGCGAAGGCGTGCGGCCCTGACCGTCGCAAGTCTCGCAGGGATGGTCGATAACCGTGCCCTCGCCATGGCAATCGGGGCAAGGCGAGGAAGACTGAACCTGGCCCAGGAACGAACGCTGAACCGTCGTGACATAGCCCGTACCGTGGCAGCGGCCGCACTGCTTTTCCTGTGCGCCCTCTGCCCTACCGGTACCATTGCAGTCCTCGCAAGGAGCAAGGCGATCATAGCTGATCGTCTTTTTGCAGCCGAGTGCCGCCTCCTCGAGCGTCACCGAAAGCGAAATGGCCATGTCACGTCCGCGACGACGCTCACGACGGCTGCGGGCGCCACCGCCGGCACCGCCGCCAAAGAACGACGAGAACAAGTCGTCCATGCCCATGCCACCAAAGATATCGTTGATATCGACGTAGCCCGAACCACCAGGGCCGTCCGCAGTGCCGTAACGGTCGTAGTTAGCACGCTTCTGCTCATCGGAAAGAACGGAATAGGCCTCGTTGAGCTCCTTGAACTTGGCCTCGGCCTCGGGGTCGTCCGAAACATCCGGATGTACGGTACGGGCCTTCTTTAGAAACGCACGCTTAATCGTCCGCGCGTCGGCATCCTTGTCGACGCCAAGCACCTCGTAGTAATCCCTATTTTCCGACACGACCGAATCCTTCCGACTTTCATTATTGTCACAGTGCGTCCTATACCCAAGCTGGGCCGACCGCAAACAGAGGGTTTAATGTTATTGCATTCCGTAAGGCGAAAGCATGGCCCGTTGCGAGCAGCTCGCAAACCAAACCGACACGAGCGCGAACATGAAGCCGTTGGCAAAACCGTTGGCAAACTGCATCGCACCGCGCTTCCACCACAGCAGGCTGCGATGAAGCACACCGTCCGAAAGCACCATGAACAGGCCCATGGTAAACGGAATAAAGCACATCACGGCAAAGGCCGAGAACACGCCCGAGATGGCCGACAGCACCAAAAACGGCGCCACGATGCCCATCAGGTAAAAACCGGTACGAGCTTTGCCTTCCAAGCGCTCGGCCTCAACATGGGCGCGGCCGACCAGGTCGCCGCCCGCGGCACCGTTGGTGCCAGCATGACCCATGCCGCTAATGCGGACCTCGTCGCCATCGTGCGTGCCGGCAGGAAACTCAATCGTCTGCTCGGAGGTTACGCGAGTACGACCGCTGCCACCGCAATCGGGGCAGGGGTCGGCCACGACCTTACCGGAACCGCCACACTCGGGACAGACCGACTGGAACGTGCCCGCACCAAACAGGAAGGACAGGTCGACGTCGATGTGGCCGCGGCCGCCACAGCTCGGGCAGGTATGGGCATGCTCGGAGGAGACAGAACCCGAGCCGCCACAGTGACCACAGGTATCGAAGCGCGTATAGCGGACGGTCTTGCGGGCACCGCCCTTGGCCTCCTTAGCGTCCAGTTTGATATCGACGACCACGTTGGCGCCGTTCTCGGGATTGTAGGCAGCCTGGCCGCGACGCTGCTGGCCCCAGGCGCCACCAAAGGGAAAGCCGCCCTCAAAGGGATTGCCATAGCCCGTGTTGCCGGCGTAGCCGCCACCATAGGGCGAAGCTGTAGGAGCACCGGTAAAGGGATTGCCAGAACGCATGGCGTCATAGCGCGCACGTTTTTGCTCATCCGAAAGCACGGCGTAGGCCTCGGAAACCTCTTTAAACTTTTCCTCGGCATCCGGCTCTTTGTTGACGTCCGGATGGAGCTTGCGAGCCTTTTGCTGGAAGGCCTTCTGTATATCACGCGAGGTAGCGTCCTTGGAGACACCCAGAATCTCGTAATAATCTTTTTCGTTCATCGTCGCCATGCGCGGCAACCTCCTGCTCACAGCAGCGTATATATTCCGGTAATTCTACCCGAGCGGCCTAAGCTAGATCCCAAAACAGCTCGAACAGAACATTTCCATCGAGCCAGCCCAGGTGTGTCGGCGCCAGACGAGCTCGAACATGGCCCGCGACGGCATCTGCCGAAGTAAAGGGCCCCTCATGGACCCCGAGCGTCTCGGGAACCCAAGTGGCAAGACCCAATTCGAGCGCGCGATCGCAGGCAGCTGTCAGCTCATCGGCCGGGATGACACGAGCCACGCGAACAAACAGGTCGGACGCGACACCGCGCGTCATGCGGCAAGAAAGTATCAGGTCTTCGGCCGCAGCCTCGCGCTGCGAGAGATATTCGGTCTCGAACGCCGTCGCGTCATCGTCACGTTGCACCAGACGCACGCGGTACGCATCGCCTCGAGAAGACGCGCCGGGGAACAAACCTGCAAGACGGTCGAAATCCTCGGTATCGAGCATACCGGCGGCAGAGCGACCCAAGCCCAGATAGCCCTGTCCAGACCAATAGGCAATGTTGTGGGCGCACTCATGGCCGTCGAGCGCGTAGCTCGCCACCTCATACGGGTGATAGCCGGCGGCACCCAGGAGCTCGCGTGCCAAGTCCATGCACGAAGCCTGAAAATCCTCGTCGGGCTCGAGCGACTCGTCGCGGCACGCCATGCGATAAAGGGGCGTCCCCTCCTCAAGCGTGAGCGGGTAGACCGACACATGATGCGGGGCCGCCGCCAGCACGCCATCGAGCGTGCGCTTCCAACTCGCTGCGGTCTGCCCGGGAAGTCCGCACATAAGGTCGCACGACACATCAAGCCCAGCGTTCTTGACCGTCGCGATGGCGGCGAGCGCCCGATCGGCATCGTGAATACGGCCGATGGCAGTAAGTTCGGCGTTATCGAGCGTTTGCACGCCCAGAGAGACGCGTGTGACACCAACCTTGACAAGTGCAGTAGCAAGCTCGGCGGTCAGCGACTCGGGATTGGCCTCGCAGGTAAACTCAACGGGGGCACACCACGCACGAATACGCCGCGCCAGCTCCACCAGGCGCTCCCCCGCCAGCGACGGCGTACCGCCACCAACATAGACGGTGCGGATCTGGTCAAGGGCATCAGCCTTGCCAAAAGCATCGAGACGCGCGAACAACTGCTCAAAATAGGCATCGAGCGCAGCGCTCAGGTCGCACGGAGCAAAACTGCGCGAGTCAAAGTCGCAGTACCGGCACTTTTGGGCGCAAAACGGCACGTGCACGTACAGTGCGGTAACGGCCACCCTTAAGCCTCCAGCGGATGAGGGGGCACCGATTCGCCGGCGGCAAGGGCAGCCTCACAGGCCACCACATCATGCTCGATCTCATCGACCAGCGCCATAAACTCCTCATACGTGGAGCAGCGCACCACCTGCGCGCGCCAGGCTGCAGCATGGGGCATGCCTTTTAAGTACCAGCTTGCGTACGTGCGGGCACGCGACATGAGCGGCAGGAGCTCATGCGTCAGCGTTAGGTGCTCACGCAGGGCGTCCAGGCGCTCAACGGAGCTGCGAGCCGGCACCGGTATGCCATCGAGCGCAAGGGCGCGAGCATCGCCAAACACCCACGGGTTCCCATAGATACCGCGCGCAATAAACACCGCGCTGGCACCCGAGTTGCGCAGATGCTCCGCGGCATCCTCGGCCGAGAACACATCGCCCGAACCAATCACGGGAATCTCAACGGCGTCGGCAACCTCATCGACGACCGACCAATCGGCCTGGCCCGTATAGAGCTGCGTGGCGCAGCGGCCATGCACCGCCACCGCGGCGGCACCGGCGCCTTCGAGCATCTGGGCAAATGTCGCGGCATTACGGTCCTCGGCATAAAAGCCCTTGCGGATCTTTACGGTCACGGGTACATGCGCCGCGCCCACCGCCGCCTCGACGATCTTCTCGGCCAAATCGGGCGTGCGCATGAGCGCCGAGCCCTCGCCCTTGGTAACAACCTTGCGGGCGGGGCATGCCATATTGATATCGATGAGCGACAGGCGATCGCCAACGCGCTCCTCGACGGCAGCGACGGCGCTCGCAAACTGATCGGGCTTGGAGCCAAAGAGTTGCACGCAAATCTGCTGCTCCTCGTCGGCCGGTAGCACCAGGCGCCAGGTCTTGTTGCTGGCATAGGCAAGGCCCGCCACGCTCACCATCTCGCTGTAGGCAAGGTTGGCACCGCGACGGCGGCACATGATGCGGTAGGCAGGGTCGGTCACGCCCGCCATGGGAGCCATAAGGAACGGCTGCTCGGCATAGGCGCCCAGCAGCCGCTTGCTGTATTCAGAAAGCGCCATAGACCTACTCGTCCACCTTGAGGATCGCCATAAAGGCCTCCTGCGGGACCTCGACCGATCCGATGGCCTTCATGCGCTTCTTGCCCTCTTTCTGCTTCTCGAGCAGCTTGCGCTTACGCGAGATATCGCCGCCGTAGCACTTAGCAAGCACGTCCTTGCGACGCGCCTTGACGGTGGAGCGGGCAATGATCTTATTGCCGATAGCACCCTGGATGGGCACCTCGAACAGCTGACGCGGGATGATCTCCTTAAGCTTGTCGCACAGGCCACGGGCCAGACCATAGGCCTTGTCCTTGTGGACGATAAACGACAGCGCGTCCACCTCGTCGCCCGAAAGCAAGATATCGAGCTTAACGAGCTCGGAGGGACGGTACTCGTTGAACTCGTAGTCGAGCGAGGCATAGCCCTTGGTACGACTCTTGAGCTGGTCAAAGAAGTCCAGGATGAGCTCGGCGAGCGGCATGTCAAAGCGCATCTCGACCGATTTGCTCGTGAGATGGATCATGTCGGTTGTAATGCCACGGTGCTCGATAGCGAGCTGCATGACGGCACCCGTATACTCGGGCGGGCAGATGATCTTAGCCTTGAGGTAGGGTTCCTCGATACGCTCGATGCGCGTGGCCTCGGGAAGATCCTGCGGGCTACGGACATCAATCATCTCGCCGTCAGTCTTGTAGACGTGATAGTCCACCGAGGGGCTCGTGGCAATGAGGTCCAAGTTGAACTCGCGCTCCAGGCGTTCCTTGACGACCTCCATGTGCAGCAGGCCCAGGAAGCCCACGCGGAAGCCAAAGCCGAGCGCCACCGAGGTCTCGGGCTCCCACACCAACGACGGGTCGTTGACGTGCAGCTTATCGAGTGCGTCACGCAGGTTCTCGTAGTCCTTGTTATCGATCGGGAACAGGCCCGTATAGACCATGGGCTTGGCCTCGCGGTAACCGGGAAGCGGCTCGGGGCAGGGGTTCGACGCCCAGGTAAGGGTGTCGCCCACGCGAACGGCCTCGGGGTCCTTCAGGCCCGTGACCACGTAGCCGACCTCGCCAACCGTCAGCGCGTCAACCGGGGTCTCGGCAGGACGCTTGACACCCACGCCGTCGACCAAAAAGTCGCCCTCTGCCTGCATCATGCGCAGGGTATCGCCCTTTTTGATGGAGCCGTCAAAGACGCGCACCGTGGCCACCACGCCGCGATACTCGTCAAAGTACGAATCCAGAATGAGCGCTTTGAGCGGAGCATTTGCATCGCCCTTAGGCGGAGAGATCAAAAAGACGATGGACTCTAGCAGATCGTGAATACCCTCGCCGGTCTTGCCCGAGACACACACGGCATCATCGGCAGGGATCGCCAGGTCATCCTCGATCTCGGTCTTGACCTCATCGGGATGGGCCGAGGGCAGGTCGATCTTGTTGATGGCCGGCACAATGTCCAAGTTGGCGTTCATGGCGAGCGTCGCGTTGGAAACGGTCTGCGCCTCGACGCCCTGCGTGGCGTCGACAACGAGCACCGCGCCCTCACAGGCTGCCAGCGAGCGCGAGACCTCGTAGGTAAAGTCAACGTGGCCCGGCGTATCGATCAGGTTGAACTGATACGTCTCGCCATCGTCGGCGTCATAGGAAACGCGGACGGCATTGGACTTGATCGTGATGCCGCGCTCGCGCTCGATATCCATAGTGTCGAGCAGCTGCGACTCCATGTCGCGCTCGTCGACGGTATGGGTGAGCTCGAGGATGCGGTCACTGATCGTGGACTTGCCATGGTCGATGTGCGCAACAATCGAGAAGTTACGGATGTGGGAAATATCAATTGAAGTATTCATGCGGACTATCTTACCCGAGCGGTACAAAAAATGGAGCCTGTTCCATAAAACAGGCTCCATTTATGCGCGTAATCTGTGTGATGTGAAATTTACAACTTAGGCGTTGATGCTGTTCACGAGCTTGGCAAGACCGGACTTACGGTTGGAAGCCTGGTTCTTGTGGATGACATGCTTAGCGGCAGCCATGTCGAGACGCTTGGTGACGGTCTTGAGGGCAGCCTGGGCCTTCTCGGCGTCGCCCTCGGCGACGGCGGACTGGACGTGCTTGGTCAGCGTCTTGAGCTCGGACTTGACAGCCTTGTTACGCATGCGAGCTGCCTCATTGGTGCGGATACGCTTCTTCTGAGACTTGATGTTTGCCACTTCTGGAGTTCCTTTCGAGTTCCTTGCAAAAAATGTATGACACCTCTGAGACACGGTGAGGTCATGCAAGCGCCTACTATAGCACGCTCCCCCTCAAAGGGATAGAACGAATTTGTCAAATAGGCAGGTATCATCACGATTTTCTCAAGATGTTCGTAATCCAGAGCAAAAGCGCGGTCTGAGAATCGGCCGAACCCTTCAGCGCGAGCTCCACATCGACCGCGCCCTCGAGCGCGGCAACGAGCTCTGCCATCGAAAAGCGACGTGCCCAGGTCAGGTGATTCTTGACCTGCCAGGACTGGAGCTTAAGTGTTGCGGCCAACTCACGACCCTGTCCGCGCGCCTCGAGCGCCTTGGCAACGATAAGCTCGCGGATGCGGCCGCACAGCAATGTGTAAGTCCACACGTAGCTCTTGGCGGGCAGTAGATTGAAGAGCTCGAGCGAGCGTCGCATGTCACGGGCCGAGACCGCATTGAGAAAGTCCCAGGGTTGAGCCTCGGCCGTACGTACAATCCAGCGCTCAACGTCGGCAAGCTCAATCTGCGGCGCCTCGACCATCTGGGCAAGCTTAGCCAAGTCGTTATCGAGCATGCGAGTGTTTTCACCCGAACGCGAGACAAGTTCCTCGGCGGCCGCCGTCGAGATCGACTTGCCATGCTGCGTCGCCATCTGCTGCACGCGGCGCGGAAGCTCCCAGCGCTTGGTGCCGGAGCAATCGATCACGGCCTTCTTGTCAATCTTGGCGATCGCCTTGTACAGGCGCGTGTTCTTGGCAAGCGAATCGGCGATTATGAGGCAAACCGTTGTGGGGCTGGGACTCGCCAGATACTCGGCGAGCGGCTCCGAGACCGCCTTGGCGAGCTTTGAGCAGCCATCAAGGATTACCAGGCGAAACTCGCTGCCCATCGGAAAGGTGTTAAGCGATCCGATAATCGACTCGATATCGGGGTCCTTGGTCATGTCGCGCTCGTCGAGGTTGAACTCGACCATACCCGACTTTTCCAGACGCGCTTTCATACGCGAGACGGCGTGATCGCGCTTGACTCCGTCGGTACCGACGATCAGATATGCCGGCAGCAGACCGGTTTCGGACATTGCGCTCCCCTCCCGCAGGCCTTCGTATTCGCTCCGTGCCATTCTAGCCCAGGGGCCCACCACACGCCAACGACGTCGTCACGGTCGCTGGCATCGCATCGCAAAGCCATTCGCAGTCGGCGTGACGGTAATGTCGCCGTGTTCGATAGTGCACGCGAACACGCCGCCCGCTTCCTTAACGGCATCGATGCAGGCGTCGGACGGATGGCCGTATCGATTCTCCTCGCCCGCGCTCGCGAGGGAAAGCTCGGGCTTCAGGACGTCCAGCAACTCACCATCGACTGAAACCTTAGAGCCGTGATGCCCAAGTTTAAGGACATCGATATCCCCCACCTCCTGAACGAATTCCCGTTCTTGGTCGAGCTCGGCATCGCCGGTGAGGAGCATACGCAGGCCCTTGCCTTCCTGAATATAAGAGAGCAGCAGGACAAGCGAGTCCTCATTTCCCTCGCCATCCACGGACTCGAATGGCCACATCACGCGGGCGCAAAATGAGCCGATGTCGACTGTATCCCCACGGCGCACCTGCCGATACTCCACGCCAGGTCGGTTCAATACCTCGGCAGGAGCATCCTCCAGCGCATCAGCCGCCGCGGCAATCGTTCCGACCGAAAACTGTTCGAGCACGGCAGGCAGACCACCCCAGTGGTCCTCATCCCAATGCGTCACAAAGACGGCATCGATATGGTGCACGTTATTGCGGACCAACGCCGCCACCACGCGCTCGTCGAGCCCGCAGTCGACGAGTGCTACTGCGCCGCCCTGGCGGATAAGAATCGCATCGGCCTGGCCCACATCGAGCACCGTCACCGAAGGCGGAGCGAATCGATCCCAGTAGACGTACGGAATCGCAGCCAAGAGCACCAGGCATGCAAGCCCCACCGCCATAGGACGTGCACGGGGACGCGGCCACCGGACAAGCAGAACCGCCAGCAAACACGGCACTAGGTAAATCCACATGCTATCGGGCGGCACGCTCACGGATGCACCCGGCACGGCGGCAAACAGCTGCTCGAAAAACAGCGCGCAACGGGCGGCAATCATGGGCACAACGAGCGCCCAAGTCCGCAACGGTCCCACGAGCGAAAAGGGAACCAGCACGATGGACACAGCAAGCAGTACGCTCACCACCGGACCGATGACCGCATTTGCCAACGGAGCAATGAGCGAGAACGTACCGAATGCAGGAATGGTAATGGGGAGCGTCGCCAGTTGCGAGCACAGCGTAACGGAAAGCATGCTGGCAACGCCCGTCGGCACACCCAGCTCACCCAAAGCGTAGGTCGCATAGGGGCAAAAGCACAGAATGGCTAAGACGCTGGCACATGAAAGCTGAAAGCCCATCTCGAACAGCACCGTCGGCCTCAGTAGCACAAAGATCGACATGGTTACGAAGAGTGCCGATGCGCCGTGCCGGCGACGCCCCGCGCCGTTTACGACAAGCGTCGCGAACACCATGCAGCACGCGCGCACGGCCGAGGGAGATGCGCCCGTAAAGGCAGCGTAGCCCACAAGCGTTATCGCCAATATCGCCCGCTGAAGGCCACGTGAGCACCGAGTCTTTTGCAATACACCCTCGATTACAAACCCCACAATAGCCAAATGGCTGCCCGAGACGGCGATAAGATGCGCCGTTCCCGTCACCGAAAACCAATCACCCGCCGACTGGGCGCGCAGCTCGGCCGAACGACCGCAGACGACACCGGCTATGAGCGCACGCGCCGGGTCGGTCGCAGGCGCGATGGACGCAAGCAGCCCTTTTCGCAGCCGAAGCAGCGTCCACGGAGAGCCCTCATCGACGGACAAAATCCGAACGGCTTTAACCTTACGCACCTCGCCTCGGAGCGCGCGCGATCGTCCATACGCATCGTTCTCAAAACGTGAAACGCGACCGATAACGCGCACGTGCGCCCCGACCTTGAGCTCGCGGTCACACGATAGGCGAACCGTTGCCAAGTTCTTACCGTCCGCGCGTGCCTCGCAGGTATAGGAATACACGTCGTCGTTTATGGATGGATCACCCTGCACAACAAACTCGAGGCTGCTTGCCGCTCGACCATCGAGCGCCTTCGAGGCACTGAGCGCGCCCACAGCCCACCACGCCGAGACGACCGCTCCCGCCACGAGACCGACGGACGCGGCATACAGCCACCGCTTCCAAGGGGCAAGCCGCGCACAAGATTGGGCCAGCACAACGAATACCGCCGCCGCAACGGGAATGGCCCATAGCAGCCCGACCGCCGGCGCCTGCTCCCTCAGCAGCGCATCAGCGGCCACGTTGAGCACCAAGGCGCAGCTCATGCACATGCCGGCACACAGGGCCATCGTCCACGGCATCAGGGGCCGCGGAGGCATCACATGTTCACGCTCGGTCGCACTCATACGCAGATGAAATCTTTGATTTTGGCAAGCTTCTTCTCGCCGATTCCCGACACACGCATCAGGTCGTCAACCGAGGCAAAAGCACCGTTCTTTGTCCGTTCATCGATAATCGACTGGGCCATGGAGGGACCGATGCCCGAAAGCGTCTGCAGCTCTTCTGCGCTTGCCGTATTGATGTTTACTAGGCCTGTTGCGCCACTCACGCCCGATGATGTGGAAGCCCCACCATCAACACCGGCTTCCGCAATGGACGCCTGCTGCTCCCCTACCATTGGAACGTGAATCTTCTGTCCATCGACGACCTTAGATGCCCGATTGAGCCCCGTAACGTCTGCCTCGGGCGCCAGCCCGCCGGCGGCATCAATCGCCTGAGCCACCCGCGCGCCGTCCTTGAGACGATATACACCGGGCGACACAACGGCGCCATCGACATCGACATAGACCTCTGCCGCGGCAGAAGCCTTAGTCGAAGAACCTTCGGATGTCTTTCCGCTCGAGGCATCACCGGATCCCGACTCCACCAACGAGCCCGAACCGTCAGTGCGCTCAAACGACACGCCACCGGCACCGCCGCCAAGGTTCGCCATCGCCAGTCCACTCGCCATCGCAATGACAACCAGTATCGCCATCACCACTGCCTTATGACCGAGCAGCTTGTCCGCCCAGCGGTCCATCTTTTTGACTCGTTCGTGTTGTTCGCGCTGCGCCATAGCAAAACCTCCCAACAACATCGTGTCAGGAAAAGAGCCCTGCAACAGCCACGCTCCAAAACCGGTTTTAGCGGTCAAACCAAAAACCGACCAAAACCTTGCACAAATCTGTCCATTTATTCAGGCACACGTCAGCAAATGAACACTTAGCCGCAAAATGCCCAGATAGCAAAAGACCGGCGATGCAGAAGCATCGTCGGTCTATGCACAAAATTACTCGTGATCTTGGTAAATCTCACGCGGAGCAAGCTCCGAATGTTTGCGTTTTAAGGTCTTAGGGGCCTTATACGTGTTGCTCTCGAAGTCGATGTACTCGGTCTGCTTGAGCAGGCGCTCGATCATCTCCTCGTGGTCGAACAACTCCCAGGCCTCATGCACGGCATCAAGTTTGGCATGCGTCTCGGGACGGCGCGGCATAAATAGCGTGCAGCAGTCGGGAGCGGCCTCAGTCGAGATATCGAACGTACCGATCTCCTCGGCGCGCGCGATGATCTCCTGCTTGTCCGAACCGATGAGAGGGCGGAACACGGGGATCTTCACGGCCTCGTTGACGGCCATGATGTTCTCAAGCGTTTGAGAGGCAACCTGCCCAAGCGATTCGCCCGTAACGATGGCCTTGGCGCCCTCGATGTGTGCAATGCGCTCGGCAACCGAATACATAATGCGGCGATACATGATCACGCGCAGGTTGCTGGGGCAGGTGACCGAAATCTCACGCTGGCAGTCGCCAAACGGCACCACGTACAGGCGGCCGATCTGGACACCCGGCTCAAGCGCACGGATGATGTCCTGCACCAAATACTCGCTCGTATCGGGCGTCTGCGGACGACCAGAGAAATGTACCGGCACGCACACCGCGCCGCGACGCGCGAGCATCCAGGTCGCCACCGGAGAATCGATACCCGACGACAGCAGCGTCACGACCTTGCCGGCAGAACCCACCGGCAGACCGCCCACGCCGCGCTCGGAGCGCGCATACACGTAGACACTACCCTGGACCACCAATACGTGCACCATCGCATCGGGGTCGTGCATCTGAACCTTTTTATCAGGAAACGCCTCACACAGCACCTCGCCCACCTGGCGATTGATGTCAATCGAGGTGAGCTCATAGTCGGTATTGGAGCGCTTGGCGTGCACCTTAAACGAATCGAAGGAACCAAACTCGCGCAGCGCCTTCACGGCGGCGGCACAGTACTCCTGAGGGTCGCGATTGGTGTGATACGCCAAAGACACGCGAGCAACGCCGGGAACGGTGCGAATGACACGCGCCGCCTCGTCGGCCTGATGCTCGTTAAAGGTCACGAGGATATAACCGGAAATTCGAGACACGGCATTCACGGAAAAGGCGGCCAAGGCCGCCTTGATGTTATCCATGAGGATATGCTCAAAATGTGCGCGGTTCTTGCCCTTCAGCCCAACCTCGTGATAGTGGACTAGGCAGACGCGAGCCGCCATTTAGGCTTCAGCAACCTTGTGGCCGAGCGCCTTCTCGTAACGGGCCTCGTCGTAAGAGATGTCACCGTCGACAATCTCGTCCATAGCCATCGAGATGGTATCGGCACCGGAAAGCCCGATGGTGATGTCATCGACATCCTGGACGGCAAGCACGCGGTTGTGCTGGCCACGCAGCATGCTATTGATGTCGCAGGCGCGCTTGGAGGCAAGCGAAGCGAGCAGGAAGCGGTTGTGATCGGTCTTCTCCAGAAGATCGTCAATGCAAGGCTTTACAACGGACACGGACCTCAGATCCTTTCATGCATATCGAGAACGCGAACGAGCTCATCGGTCGCGCGGTCGAGATCGTCATTCACCACGACGTCGTCGTAGCGGTCGGCAAGGGCAAGCTCATCGGCGGCGTTTGCCATACGCAGCTCAATCGTCTCGGGCGTCTCGGTACCGCGACCGACTAGACGCTCGCGGAGCACCTCAAGCGAAGGCGGCTTGATAAAGATCAGCACGGCCTCGGGGAAACGCTCCTTCACCTGCAGGGCGCCCTGGACATCGATCTCCAAAATCAGAGACGCGCCCGAGGCGAGCTTGGATGTGACCTCGCTCACCAACGTGCCGTAGCAGTTACCGTGGACCTCGGCCCACTCAACAAACTCACCGTTTGCCACGCGGCGGTCGAACTCCTCGCGCGTCAGAAAAAAGTAGTTGACGCCGTCGACCTCACCTTTGCGTGGTGCTCGCGTGGTAGCCGAAACCGTCAGACCCAGGTTCGAGCGGCGCTCGCGCACACGAGTGACGAGCGTACCCTTGCCTGCGCCTGACGGTCCAGAAATCACAAAGAGCTTGGAATCCTGAGCGCTCACTTATTTGGTCAGCTGCTCGAGGAGCTGCTCGCGCTGACGGACGCCGAGGCCCTGGACGCGACGAGTAGCGGAGATACCGAGCTCCTCCATGATCTTGGCGGCCTTGGCCTTGCCATAACCGGGGAGAGACTCGATGAGGGTGGAAACCTTCATGCGGGAAGCGATGGGGTCATCGGAGTTGAGCACGGACTCGAGGGACTTCTCGCCCTTCTTGATCTGCTCGCGAAGCTCAGCGCGGGCGTGACGTGCGGCAGCAGCCTTCTCAAGAGCCTGCTTGCGCTGCTCGTCGGTAAGCTGAGGGAGTGCCATTCGTACCTCCAAATAGTTGGGTTATATCTGATTCAATAATTGGCATTTTAGCACGTAGAACGTACAAAATGCCTAATCGCGGCTCCATAGGTTAGACGATACCCGCAAAAAGTGCAATATACTGCGCCCAAAGTTAAGCCCCTGACCTGCGATTCCACACAAAGGATGGGAAAGTTTACGCAGGCACAGGGGCTATTTTGTGCTAATGAGACCCAAAAGTGGTGACTTAGGGGAATCTTTTACGCGACGTTTTCGACCAGCTCGGCGACGATAGCGTCAAAGGCGGCAACCGGATCGTCGGCACCGGTGATGGGACGGCCCACCACAATGTGGCTTGCGCCACGCTCGATAGCCTGGGAAGGCGTCGCCACGCGGGACTGGTCACCAAGGGCGGCACCCACCGGACGCACACCCGGAGTCACGATCAGGGCATCAGGACCCAGCAGCTCACGCATGTCGTGAGCCTCCATCGGTGAGCACACGATGCCATCGATGCCGTTGGCCTGAGCAAGCTTTGCCAAGCGGGCGGCCTCCTCGGCCACGGGAGACTCGACGCCGATCTCGCTCAAGGCATCCTGATTCATGCTCGTGAGCACGGTGATGGCGACGAGCTTGGCGCGGTCCTCACGCGCCTCCTCGGCACCCTCGCGGCAGGCAGCGAGCATAGCACCCGAGCCCAGGCCGTGGACCGAAAGCAGGTCGGCACCGGCAAGCGAGGCCGAGCGGGCAGCGCCGCGCACCTGATGCGGAATGTCATGGAACTTAAGGTCGAGGAAGACCTTAAAGCCAAGGTCCTTAAAGGTCTTGACGATCTGAGGACCCTCAGCGTAATAGAGCGTCATGCCGACCTTGAGCCAGGCGGCATGGCCCGAAAGCTCGTGGGCGAGCTCGAGCGCGCGCTCACGGTCGCAGTCGAGGGCGACGATAACACGGTCGCGGGCATCATTCTCTAGCATTCGAAAGCACCCACCAGCTCGTTGATGTCCTTTACGCCCTGGGACTCGGCCCAGGCCTCGAGCTCATGCGCGATCTTAAGCGAAGCACACGGATCGACGAAGTTGGCCATGCCGACCGACACGCAGGTGGCGCCGGCCAGGATAAACTCAGCCGCATCCTCGCCAGTCATGACACCGCCGACACCGTTGATGGGGATATCGACGGCCTGGGCAACCTCCCAGACCATGCGCACGGCGATGTGGTGGCACAGCGGGCCCGAAAGGCCGCCCTTGGGCTTGGCCACGCGGGACTTGCGGGTATGGACGTCGATGGCCATGCCCTGGATGGAGTTGATGACCGAAAGGCCGTCGGCGCCGGCAGCCTCGAGGGCCTTGGCGATCTCGGCGACGTTGACCGGCGCCATCTTCACGAACAGCGGCTTATCAGTCACCTTGCGGCAGGCAGCCATAACGGAAGAGGCGCCCTCGGGCGTGGAGCCCATGGCGGCACCGCCGGCGGCGATGTTGGGGCAGCTCACGTTGATCTCGTAGCCGGCAGCCCAGGGGCATAGCTCGACATACATCTCGAGTGCGCGGACAAACTCGTCAACGGAGTGACCGGCAACCTGACAGATGACCTGGCAGCCGTCCTTGGACAGCTGTTCGAGCCACGGACCGGACTCGCGGGCAAAGGCGGCCACGCCGGGGTTCTGAAGACCCACGGAGTTGATCATACCGCCGGGAATTTCGGCCATGCGGGGCGCGGGATTGCCGGGCCAGGGCTCGGCAGCGCAACCCTTGGTGGTGATGGCGCCCAGCTGGGAAACATCAAAGAAGTTCTGGAACTGCCAACCGTAGCCAAAGGTACCGGCTGCGGTGTTAATGGGGTTCTGCATCTTGACGCCGCCGAAATCGACGGCCATGTTCACGGTACCCACTAGAAGACCACCACCTTAGAAGCATCGAACACGGGACCGCACATACAAGCACCCTTCATACCGTCGACCGTCTCGACATTGCAGGTGTTGCAGGCGCCAAAGCCACAGCTCATCATGCGCTCGAGCGACACCTCGCAGTACACACCGGCCTCGGCGGCAGCGGCGGCGACCTTCTTCATCATGACGGCGGGGCCGCAGCTGGCGACGTAGTCGTAGCCGCCCTCTCCAAGCAGCTCGGCTGCCGGATCGGTGCAAAAACCGTGCGTGCCGAGCGAACCGTCGTCGGTGCACACGTTAACCGTGGCGCCCAGCGCACGGAACTCATCGACACCCACGACTTTGGAAGCGGTGCCAAAGCCCAGGCACACGTCCACATCAACACCCTGCTCGGCAAGCATGCCGGCAAGACACAGCACAGGCGGAACGCCGATGCCACCGGCGACGAGCAGTGCCTTCCTGGTGCCCTCGGGTACCATCCAGCCACGGCCACCGGGGCCCAACAGGTTAGAGGTGGAGCCAGGGCCCATCTGGGACAAACGGCGGGTATCGTCGCCCACGACGGCGTACCACAGCTCGACGGTGCCGGCCTCGGCGTCGGCGCGATAGAAGCTCAGGGGCACGCGAAGCAGCGAGGAGGCATCGCCGGGCACGGCAATGTTCACAAACTGACCGGGCTTGAGCGCACTTGCAAGCTTGGGGGCCGAGATTACGAGCGAGAAGATGCCGTCGGCGATCTCCTGGTTCGAGACGACCTCGAAGTCGTGCATGCGTGCAGTGGAAGGTGTGGGCATAGACGCTCCAATCCCCCATGCGGTTGCATGGTCTAAACGAACAGAAAGCGCGGCACCGCAAGGGCGCCGCGCACAAAAGCGATAAGGCTATGCTAGCAGATGCAGCCGTCGGCGAGCGTCTGCTTGCCACCGACAAATACATCGGTGGCACGACCGGTGAGCGTGCGGCCGGCAAAACCGGAGTTCTCGGCGCGCGACTCGTAACCGTCCTCGCCAACCGTCCAGGTTGCGGAGGGGTCGAACACGGTCAGGTCGGCGACAGAGCCCGCCTTGACCTGAACCTGATCGAGGCCCAGAATCTCACGCGGCTTGATGGCCATGAGCTCGACCATGCGGCTCACGCTCATCTTGCCCGTGTTGACCAGCTCAGTGAGCACGAGCGACAGCGAAGTCTCGAGGCCAATCATTCCAAAGGGCGCGAGCTCGAACTCGCGGGCCTTCTCCCACGGGGTGTGGGGAGCGTGGTCGGTAACGATAGCGTCGACGGTACCGTCGATGACACCCTGACGGATTGCCTCAGCGTCCTCATCGGTACGCAGCGGCGGATTGACCTTGAGAGAGGTGTTGTAGGTCTCGTCCAGGTCGTTCTCGGTCAGGAACATGTGGTGCGGGGTGGCCTCGCAGGTAACCTGAACGCCAGCGGCCTTACCGGCACGCACGATCTCCAGGCCATGGGCGGTGGAGATGTGCTGGATGTGCAGCTTGGCACCAGTCAGCTTGGCGATCTCGATGTCGCGGGCGATCTGGAGCTCCTCGCCGGCAGCCGGCCAGCCCTCGAGAGCCAGACGGGTCGAGACCTTGCCCTCGTTGATCTGGCCGTGGCCGACCAGGTCCTCGTCCTGGCAGTGGCTCATAAAGACCTTGCCGAACATCTTGCCGTAGTCCATGCAGCGACGGAGCATGCCCGCGCCCTGCACGCCGCGACCGTCGTCGGTGAAGGCGACGGCGCCATGGGCGACCATATCGCCCATCTCGGACATGGCCTCGCCCTTAAGACCGCGGGTCATGGCGCCCGACGGATAGACGCGGCAGTGACCGACCTCGGCAGCGCGGGACTTGACGAACTCCACGACGGTGCCGTTATCGGTGACGGGATCGGTGTTGGGCATGGAGCACACACCGGTAAAGCCGCCCTTGGCAGCTGCGCGAGTGCCGCTCTCGATGTCCTCTTTGACCTCGTAGCCGGGCTCGCGAAGGTGAACGTGCATATCCACCAGGCCGGGGACGAGGTACTTGCCGGAAAGGTCGCGGACCTCGGCTCCCTCGACGGCGAGATTCTCGCCGACCTCGGCGATCTTGTCGCCGTCAATCAGGACGTCAACGACACCGTCAAGCTCGACAGACGGGTCGACGACGTGGGCATTCTTAAGAAGCAAGGCCATTATCGGCACCTCCAAGCAGCAGATACAGGATAGCCATACGCACGCAGATACCGGCGTAGACCTGCTCCAGGATGACGGAGCGTTGCGGGTGGTCGGCCATATAGGAGTCGAACTCGACGCCGCGGTTGATGGGGCCCGGGTGGCAGATGATCGTATCGGGCTTCATGAGCTTCTCGCGGTCCTTGGTCAGGCCGAAGAGCTTGTGATACTCGCGAATCGTGGGGAACGGAGCGCCCTCAAGGCGCTCCTGCTGCACGCGCAGCATGTAGACGACGTCCAGCTCGGGCAGGACGGAATCGAGGTCGCTCGTCACGTGGTCGCAACCCAGAACCTCGGGCGCCGGCGGCAGCAGCGTGCCGGGGGCGACAGCGTAGGTCTCGCAGCCCATGATCTTAAGGGCGGGGATCAGCGAGCCGCAGACACGGGAGTGCGCGATATCGCCGACGACAGCGACCTTCAGACCGTGGAAGTCACCCTTGTGCTCCCAGATGGTGTACAGGTCGAGCAGGGCCTGCGTAGGATGGTTGTGCTTGCCGTCGCCGGCGCAGATAACGCTCGCGGGCGAGTTCTGCGTGACGATGTAGGGAGCACCGGCGTGCTTATCGCGAACGACGATGCAATCAATCTTGTAGGCGTTGAGGGTCTCGACGGTGTCGACGAGGCTCTCGCCCTTGACCGTGGAGGTCGAGGAGCCGCCAAAGTTGAGGCTGTCGGCCGAAAGGCGCTTCTCGGCGAGCTCGAAGGAGCTGCGGGTGCGCGTCGAGGGCTCGTTGAACATGTTGACGATGGTCTTGCCCTTGAGCGTGGGGACCTTCTTGATCGCACGCTCGTTGACCTCGGAGAACGCCTTGGCGGTCTCGAGGATGAGCTTGATGTCCTCTTCGGAGTACTCGGTAATGTCGATCAGGTGCTTATGGTTGAACGCCACGGTACTACTCACCTCCCAGCGGCGCGGAGCCCACATGGGAACCCGGCGCGACGTCGTTAATCTCGACAGCGGTGCGGCCGTCTACTTCCTTCATATATAGGTGCACGTTCTCCTCATGCGACGAGGGAACGTTCTTGCCGACAAAGTCCGGCGAGATGGGGAGCTCACGGTGACCGCGGTCAACGAGAACTGCCAGCTCGATGCGGCTCGGACGGCCCAGGTCCATGACAGCATCCAGAGCGGCGCGGATAGTACGGCCCGTATACAGGATGTCGTCCACCAGCACGACGCGCTTGCCGTCGACGCTGAAGGGAATGTTGGTAGCGTGGATCGCGGGAGCAAAATTGGTAGCGTAGTCATCGCGGTAGAAGCTGATGTCGAGGCTACCGAGCGGAACGTCGACGCCCTCGATCTCCTTGATCTCCTCGGCGAGCTTCTTTGCCAGAAGGTCGCCGCGCGTGACGATGCCGACCAGAGCGAGGTCTTCACAGCCCTCGTTGCGCTCGAGAATCTCGTGCGCAATGCGGGTCATCGCTCGATTGACGGCGGTCTCGTCCATGATGACCGCCTTGGGGGAAGTCGTGCCCATCGATCTCCTTCCTCACATGTCTTGACTGCTGACACAGTCAAAAAAATAGATGCCCGACCGCTTAAGCGGACCAGACACCCACAGGAAAGGCTGCTCTTTGGCAGCTATGTAATTCCATGTGGGTATCTCGTACCCCTTTAATGGTCAAGGGATAGTGTAGCCAACCTCGAGCTTAATTGCGAGCATAAATACAGAGCAATCCGTAAACGTGCGCAGGCGCTCCATAAACCTATATATATTTGTGGGACGAGCTTGAAAACACACGCACGAGCTGGCATAATCCCCTCTGCTGCACGCAAATCGGATCTACGTCCAGGGCCGTAGCGTGGGCACTATCGCCAAAAGAGGAATATCTCTGTGTAGATTGCGCACAGGGAGCGACTTCTGTGCTATAGTTCAGGCTTGTTTGTTAACGCGACATGTTCGTTTGTCGCCCAAGGAGGGTCAGTTATGTCCAAAGTTTGCGAAGTTTGCGGTAAGCACCCCGTTGCCGGTCGCTCCATCAGCCACTCTCACCGCGTCACCAACCGTAAGTTCCGCCCCAACATCCAGCGCGTCTACGTCGTCGTCGATGGTCACCGTCGCAAGATGAACGTTTGCTCCACCTGCCTTAAGTCTGGCAAGGTTGCGCGCTCCTAAATAAGGTCTTACCAACAAGTACCTCGGACTCTCCGGGTCAAAGACCTCGCGTTCATATAGAACTTACCAAAGGCGTCCTCCCCCACGGAGGGCGCCTTTTTGCACTCATTGGGGACAGACTTACATGAGTGTTTTCACGCATTGGGGACAGACTTAGATGAATGCTTTCCTAAGCTCACAGTGCATCGATCGGCCCCAATCCATACCTCAGGCCGCCTCGTTCCAGCCTGTGGTGGCCTTGGTTACGCTTGTAGCGCCGATACCGGTGATACGGGCAATTTGCTTGACCGTAAGATGGGCCCGCCTGAGCCTTAGCAGACAGGCATCGCGTTCGGGGCGTGGCAGGGCCTTGAGCAGCGCAGGATCAATGCTCGGCAGGGCCTCGTGTGCGACGGTAAGGGCATCCTCGTCGGGAATCCGTCGACGCGGAAGAATCTCAACTGACCAGATCCGCTCGGCAACTTCCTTAAGATGCTCGCAATAGCGACGGGAACCCCCGACAATATCGAGCATGGGGGCCGCATCGCAGATATCAAAGGGATCGTATCCCAGCTGGTATGCCTTGTAGCTTGACCAGCGGTAGGCATCAAGCGAGTCGAGCGCACCTTTCACGGGATTGAGATGGATATAATCGAGCAACTGCACCGCCTGCGTGTCCGACTCGACCGCGACCCGCGAATAGCGATTATCAAACAGGTGGCCCGTTCTTCCGGTTTTCCCATTGAAATACTTGGCATAGGCCGTCAGCGCGCACTGCATTGCCTTTGAAAGGTTGTCAAATGGATCATCAACCATCAAATGAAAGTGGTTGTCCATAAGGCACCAAGCCAACACCGCCACTTCAAGGCGCGCAAACCTGTCCGAGATATCCGATAGGAAACGATAGCGGTCGGAATCATCTTCAAAAATAATCTGTTTGGAGTTGCCGCGGTCAAAGACGTGGTAATAGCCGGTAATCGAAACGGCGCGGGCGCATCGGGGCATAATCTCTCCTTTCAAAGCTGTACAGGCAACACCTAAAAGGAGAGAAGCAACGCGAAATGCTGAGCCTGTGACCTATTTATATCCAATGAGCGGCAAAAACAGGCCCAGAACGGCAAAATGGCAAATCGATGTCTGTCCCCAATGAGTGAAACCACTCATGTAAGTCTGTCCCCAATGAGCGGGACGATGCACTGGCAGATAGTTTTAGTTAAAACGCTTCAGTTTGTTAAAGCGTTTTAGTGTGCCTTTTACGGGAATCTTACCGTTCGCCGAATAATTTCTTGCTATCATGCAAGACGTAGGGTAAATCTCCGATCGCAAGGAGACACAAATGGTGAAAAAGTCACCGGAAAACACTACTCCCGCAATTGTGGACAACGTAGAGGCGCTTGAGGCTAAGCTCGCTCAGATGCGAGAGGCCCAGGCGCTTTTTGCTACGTACACGCAGGAGCAGGTCGACAAGATCTTCTATGAGGCCGCCATGGCCGCCAACAAGGCTCGTATCCCGTTGGCGAAGATGGCCATCGAGGAGACCGGCCGCGGCGTTCTTGAGGACAAGGTCATCAAGAACCACTACGCCGCAGAGTACATCTACAACGCTTACAAGAACACCAAGACCTGTGGTGTCCTGGAGCGCGACGAGGCCTACGGCATCACCAAGATCGCCGAGCCCATCGGCATCGTGGGCGCCGTCATCCCGACGACCAACCCCACCTCCACTGCGATCTTCAAGACGCTGATCAGCCTGAAGACCCGCAACGGCATCATCATCTCCCCGCACCCGGCAGCCGCCAAGTGCACCATCGCCGCCGCCAAGCTCGTGCTTGACGCCGCCGTCAAGGCCGGCGCCCCCGAGGGCATCATCGGCTGGGTCGATGTCCCCTCCATCGAGCTGACCAACATGGTCATGCGCGACGTCGACATCATCCTCGCCACCGGTGGCCCGGGCATGGTCAAGGCCGCCTACTCCTCGGGCAAGCCCGCCCTGGGCGTCGGCGCCGGTAACACCCCGGTCGTCATCGACGACACCGCCGACGTGCTGCTCGCCGTCAACTCCATCATCCACTCAAAGACCTTCGACAACGGCATGATCTGCGCTTCCGAGCAGTCCGTGACCGTCATCGACACCATCTATGACCAGGTCAAGGCCGAGTTCCAGAAGCGTGGCTGCTACTTCGTCAAGCAGGGTGCCGAGATGGAGGCCCTGCGTGCCGCCATGTTCAAGAACGGCGCCCTCGATCACCGCATCCCCGGCATGGCTGCCGCCAAGATCGCCGAGCTCGCCGGCATCGAGGTTCCTGCCAAGACCAAGATCCTGATCGCCGAGGTCACCTCCACCGACCCCGCCAAGGAGGAGTTCTCCCACGAGAAGCTCTCCCCGGTCCTGGCCATGTACCACGCCAAGGACTTCCAGGAGGCCGTCGACAAGGCCGAGCACCTGGTGCTCGCCGGTGGCCCGGGCCACACCGCCTCTCTGTACGTGCACCCCGCCCAGGCCGAGAAGATCAGCCTGTTCGAGCACGTCATGAAGGCCTGCCGTATCGTCATCAACACCCCGTCTTCGCACGGCGGCATCGGTGACCTGTACAACTTTGGCATGAAGCCGTCTCTGACCCTGGGCTGCGGCTCCTGGGGCGGCAACTCCGTCTCCGAGAACGTTGGGGTGAAGCACTTGATCAACGTTAAGACTGTGGCCGAGCGCCGTGAGAACATGCTGTGGTTCCGCGCTCCCGAGAAGGTCTACTTCAAGAAGGGTTCCACGCCCGTCGCCCTCGACGAGCTCGGTACCGTCATGGGCAAGAAGCGCGCCTTCATCGTCACCGACCAGTTCCTCTTCAAGAATGGCAACACCCGCGCCATCGAGGCCAAGCTC
This sequence comes from Collinsella sp. AM16-21, assembly GCF_003471905.1. NCBI lineage: Bacteria > Bacillati > Actinomycetota > Coriobacteriia > Coriobacteriales > Coriobacteriaceae > Collinsella > Collinsella sp. AM16-21. The sequence goes on along the minus strand of NZ_QRKJ01000010.1, from coordinate 30,499 downwards.
GACGAGATGGGCATCGCCCACGACTGCTTCTACGACGTCGAGCCCGATCCGTCGCTGCAGTGCGCACGTCGCGGCGCCAAGCAGATGGCTCTCTTTGAGCCTGACGTGATCATCGCCGTCGGCGGTGGCTCCGCTATGGACGCCGGCAAGATCATGTGGATGATGTACGAGCACCCCGAGTGCAAGTTTGAGGACATGGCCATGGACTTCATGGACATCCGCAAGCGCATCTTCACCTTCCCCGAGATGGGCAAGAAGGCCTACTTCGTCGCCGTCCCGACCTCCTCGGGTACCGGCTCCGAGTGCACGCCGTTCGCCATCATCACCGACAAGGAGACCGGCATCAAGTGGCCGCTCGCCGACTACGCGCTGCTCCCCAACATGGCTATCGTCGACGCCGACAACTGCATGACCGCCCCGCGCGGCCTGACCGCTGCCTCCGGCATCGACGTCATGACCCACGCCATCGAGTCCTACGTCTCCATCATGGCTTCCGACTACACCAAGGGCCTCTCCGAGCGCGCTGCTAAGCTCGTCTTTGAGAACCTGCCCTCCAGCTTCACGAACGGCGCCAAGGACCCACACGCCCGCGAGGAGATGCACAACGCCTCCTGCATGGCCGGTATGGCCTTCGCCAACGCCTTCCTGGGCCTCAACCACTCCATGGCCCACAAGCTCGGCGCCTTCCATCACCTGCCCCACGGCATCGCCAACGCCGTCATCCTGACGCGCGTCATGCGCTACAACGCCGCCGAGGCTCCCGTTAAGATGGGTACCTTCTCCCAGTATCCTTACCCCAACGCGCTGCATAACTACGCCGAGATGGCCAAGTACTGCGGCATCGAGGGCAAGGACGACAAGGAGGTCTTCGAGAACTTCATCACGAAACTCGAGGAGCTCAAGGACTTCATCGGCGTCAAGAAGACCATCGCCGACTACGGTGTTGACGAGCAGTACTTCCTCGACACCCTCGACGAGATGACCGAGCAGGCATTCAACGACCAGTGCACCGGCGCTAACCCGCGCTACCCGCTCATGAGCGAGATCAAGGAGCTCTACCTGGACGCCTACTACGGCCGCGAGCCTCAGGATTACGCCGTCTGCTAGTTTTAGCACGGTTTTTAACGGCGGGGGTGCACGGGTGTTTCATACACCCCCGCCGTCGCTTCTATCGCATCGTTGAAAGGATGCAACCATGCTGCTACCCGATTCCAAGACCGAGCTCGTCCGCCGTGGCAACAAGGTCGTTTACGACCTGGGCGACAAGATCGTCAAGGTCTTTAACGAGACCAAGCCCGTCTCCGACGTGTTCAACGAGGCTTTGAATCTTGCCCGCATCAATGAGTGCGGCATCCGCAGCCCCAAGGCTCTCGAGGTTTCTCAGCTCGAGAACGCCAACGGCTGGGCGCTCGTGACCGAGAAGGTTCCGGGCACCACCCTTGCCGAGAAGATGACTGCTGAGCCCCAGCGCTTTGGTGAGTATCTCGAGATGTTCGTCGACCTCCAGATCGAGATCCACGGCTATACCTCCCCGCTGCTCAACCGTCAGCGCGACAAGTTCGCCCGCATGATCGACAGCCTTGATCAGCTCAATGCCACCACGCGCTACAACCTTCAGGAGCGTCTGGACGGCATGACCAAGGAGTTCAAGGTCTGCCACGGCGACTTCAACCCCTCCAACGTCATCGTCGGCGACGACGGCCAGCTCTATGTGTGCGACTGGGCACACGCCACCCAGGGCTCCCCTGCTGCCGACGTTGCCACCACCTACCTGCTCTTCGCCCTCAACAGCAAGGACCAGGCTGAGGCCTACTTGGAGCTCTACTGCGACCGCGCCGACATGCCCATGCAGGTCGTGCGTCAGTGGACGAGCATCGTCGCCGCTTCCGAGCTCGCTCGTAAGCGCAACGTGAACGATGAGTTCCTGAAGAACTGGATCGACGTCGTCGATTATCAGTAATATCTGAGCGATTTATTTCGCATCGGAGGCACAAATGAAAACCCCGCAGCTCATTAGGGCTGTGGGGTTTTCCTTTTAGATATCGAGCATGCCACAAGATAAAAGGACGACCCCACATGTCCCCGATCTGGAGAAATGCGGGGCCGTCCCGTATTTCGAACTACATGTGAAATCGCCGATTAACGGCGTGCCGCCTTCACAAGCTTGGAAACCTTGGCGACGACCTCATCGATCGCCACGTCCTCGCGCTCGCCCGAGGCACGGTCCTTGAGCTCAACGGTGCCACTCTTAAGGCCGCGCTTGCCGAGCACCACCTGATACGGGAAGCCCATGAGGTCGTTATCGGCAAACTTAAAGCCGGGACGCTCATCGCGGTCGTCGACGACGACCTCGATACCCTCGGCGCACAGACCGTCGACGATCTGTTCACAGACGGTAGCGCACTCCTCCTTCTTGGGATCGAGCGGAATCACCGTGACCTCGTACGGGGCAACGGAGACCGGCCAGACGATGCCGTGTTCGTCGTTGTGCTGCTCCACGACGGCAGCAAGCGAGCGGGACACACCAACGCCGTAGCAACCCATGATAAGCGGCTTCTCCTTGCCGTCCTCGTCCATAAAGGTGGCGCCCATGGCCTCGGAATACTTGGTACCCAGCTGGAAGACCTGCGAGACCTCGATGCCGCGAGCAGCAGAGAGCGGCTTGCCGCAGTGCGGGCAGGGATCGCCGGCAACGACGGTTACCAGGTCGGCCCACTCGTCGACGGTAAAGTCGCGCTCGGGGCAGGCACCGGTAAAGTGATAATCGACCTCGTTGGCACCGCAGGCCCACTGCTTGGACTCGCGCAGGCTCTCGTCGCACACCAGGCGAATGCCCTCGGGCAGGTTAACCGGTCCGATAAAGCCCTTATGCAGACCGTAGGTCTGGAGCTCCTCATCAGTCATCATGCGATAGGCCTTGCCAAAGACATGCTCGGCCTTGCAATCGTTGAGCTCGTGGTCGCCCGGAACAATGGCCACGACGGGCTTGCCCTCGGCGTCGAGGAGTGCCAGAGACTTGCGCGTGCCGTTCTCGGGGAAGCCGAAGAACTTTGCAACGGCCTCGATGGTGCCCAAGCCCGGAGTCTCGACCTTGGTAAGCGTACCGTCGCCAGGACCCTCGGTCACAACGACCTTGGTGCTTGCGGCCTCATCGTCGGCAGCGAAGCCGCAATCGTCGCAGTAGACGAGCGAAGCCTCGCCAGCGTCGGCCAAAGCCATGTACTCGACGGAGGTATCGCCACCGATCTCGCCGGAGTCGGCGACAACGGGCAGAGCCTTGATGTAGCAGCGCTCGCAAATGTTGGCATAGGCCTGCTTCATCTTGTCGTACTCCTCCTGCAGGCTCTCCTGCGTAGCAGAGAAGCTGTAGGCGTCCTTCATGATGAACTCGCGACCGCGCATCAGGCCAAAACGGGGACGGAACTCGTCGCGGAACTTATCCTGGATGTGATAGAGGTTCACTGGCAGCTGCTTGTAGGAACGCAACTCATTGCGCACCAGGGCCGTGACGGTCTCCTCGTGCGTGGGGCCCAGCACGAACTCGCGACCATGACGGTCGTCAAAGCGCACAAGCTCCTTGCCATAGGCATCGATACGGCCGGACTCACGCCACAGCTCGGCATCGACCATGATGGGCATCATGAGCTCCTGAGCACCGGCGGCATCCATCTCGTCGCGCACGATGTTCTCGATCTTGCGGATCGAGCGCCAAGCGAGCGGCAGATAGGAATACAGGCCGGCGGCCTCCTTGCGGATCATGCCAGCGCGAAGCAGCAGACGGTGGCTCGCTAGCTCGGCATCCGCCGGATCCTCTTTGAGCGTCGGCGCATAGAGCTTAGACATATACATTGCTCGGGTCATTTATTTCTCCTCAATAAGTTTGTCGACCTCGGCCATAAGCGCGTCGACAATTTGATCCTCAGCTACTTTACCAATGATCTGGCCATGCGAAAAGAGCAGGCCCTGACCACGTCCGCAGGCAACACCCAGGTCGGCGTCAGATGCCTCTCCGGGGCCGTTGACCGCACATCCCATCACGGCGATCGAAAGCGGCGCGGAATAGTTCTTAAGCCGCTCGGTGACCTCCTCGGCGATGGGAATCAGGTTAACCTGGCAGCGGGCGCACGTGGGGCACGAGACAATCTCGGGACCACGGCGACGCAGGCCCAGCGACTGTAGAATTCCCCAGGCGACCGGCGGCTCCTCAACCGGATCGGCCGTGAGCGACACACGCATCGTGTCACCGATGCCTTCGGAAAGCAAGATGCCCAAGCCTACAGAGCTCTTGATGGTGCCCTGAAGCTTGGTCCCCGCCTCCGTCACGCCCAGGTGGAGCGGAACATGCGGTATCTCGCGCGACAGGGCGCGATAGGTATCAAGTGTCGTCTGTACGCTATGGGCCTTGGCGGATAGCACGATGTTGGTAAACCCACGGTCCTCAAAGTGCCGCACAAAGCGTTCGCTCGACATCACGAGCTTTTCGGGCTGCGTGAGGTCGTCGCGCTCGGCAATATCTTGCTCAAGCGAGCCCGCGTTCACGCCAATGCGAATCGCGCAGCCCGCGGCACCCGCGGCATCGATGACGGCATCGACCTTAGCCCAATCGCCGATATTGCCGGGGTTGATGCGCAGCTTAGAGGCACCAGCCTCGACAGCGCCAATGGCAAGCTTATGGTTAAAATGGATATCGGCGACGATTGGCACCGGAGACTCGGCACAAATCGTGCGAAAGCCCTCGAGCGCAGCCTCGGTAGGCACGCTCACGCGCACGATATCGCAGCCAGCCTGCGCCAACGCGCACACTTGCGCAAGCGTTGCCTGGGCATCAGCGGTATCGGTGCAGGTCATAGATTGGACCACCACCGGCGCGCCGCCACCGATCTGCACGCCGCCCACATGCACGGGGCGCGTCAGCTCGCGAGGCAAAGGATGGGATAAAGACAATCCAAACACTCCCCTACAAAATAAATCGAAGGATGTCGGAACGAAGCATATAGACAAACAGCAGCGCAAAGAGCGCGATGCCCACATAGCTCACAATCGCCTGGACCTTGAGCGGAAGCTCGCGGCCCGCAATCTTCTGAATGATCTCGATGACTAGCTTGCCGCCGTCGAGCGGGGGGATGGGCAGCAAGTTCATAAAGCCAAGCGAGAATGAAATGAGGGCGGCAAACGAAAGGAACGTGGCAGGGCCGGCAGCAGCAGCCTGCGAGGACATGACGCTAATACCCACGATCGAAGAGGACTGATCGAGGATCTCCATCGTATGCTGCGGCTGGAGCAGGCGCATCACGCCCTCCGCTGTCTGCGCAACATACGAGAAGGAGAGGCGCGCCGAGGTGATGGGGTCCAAACGGACCACCTGCGTAGAGGCATAAACGCCCAGACGTTCGTCCTCTTTGAGTGCGACCGAGGTCGAGCACTGCTTGCCATCGCGCTCATACTCAATAGCAATATCGTCCTTACCGGCAGCCTTGCCGATGGCATCGTAGACATCCATCCAAGTGGAACATGAGACACCGTCAACCGAAAGGATCGCGTCACCGCCCTCGATACCCGCCTTGGCGGCAATAGACCCCTCGTCAACCTGACCGATCACGTTGGTATCCATCGGCACGGTGACACCCGCAATGGAATAGATGCTCATAAGGAGCAAAAAACCCGTCAAGATATTGACGATAATGCCCGCGAGCAGCATAAAGGCGCGCTTGAGAAAGCCTTGGCCAAGATAGGTGTGCGAGCGCTCTTGCGCAAGGAACTCGGCCTCGCCGCACGGCAGCTCCCACACATCGCCCTCGGCAGTCGCATGTTCGCGATCGAAACGGCGACCATCAAAGGTGGTATAGCCTGCCTTGTCTCGCGGCAACGTCTGATATTTGGTGGGATAGTAGCTCGGCGAGGGCTTCTCCCCTTCCTCATACCAGGGCGCGATGGAGCCCCAGCCCAGCAAAAGGGCGCATGCCTCGAGCACATCCTCCTCGGAAAGCTCGAGCTCGACAGCAAGGTCGGCCACGGCCACGCGACCATGACGATAGATAGCCGCGAGCACGCGGTCGGCGCACGAAACATCGGTCGGATCCATACCGCAGATGGCAGCGTAGCCACCCAGCAGCAGCGGGGTCACGCCAAACTTGGTTCCAATGCGACGCGACGTGTAATGGATGTCAAAGCGGCACGGCAGACCCAAAAAGAACTCGGTCACACGGACGCCGCAGGCACGCGCCGCCAAAAAGTGGCCGCCCTCGTGCAAAAACACGAGGACGGAAAGCATCAGCAGGCCCCAAAAGACCGATGAGAGAACGCTCAGAACAGTATCCATAAAACGAAAAAGCAATCCTTATGGGTTAGGAACGGGTTGCGGCGAGCACCTGCGCAGCCTTTTCACGCGCCCACGCATCGATGTCGCGAAGCTGCTCAAACGAATCGACCACCTGCATATCGTGGGCGTCCATGCAGGATTCCACAATGCGATCGATATCGGTAAAGCTGCAGCCATCGTGCAGGAAGGCATCGACGGCGACCTCGTTGGCGGCATTGAGCACGCACGGCATGGTGCCACCCGTCTTGCCGGCACGCTCGGCCAGTGCCAGACAGCGGAAGGTATCCATGTCGGCAGCATCAAACGTGAGCTGCCCCAGCTCGCGGAAATCGATACGAGGCGCCGGAGTATCCCAACGCTCGGGATACGAGAACGCGAACTGGATGGGAATACGCATGTCGGATGCACCGAGATGCGCCATCACGGAGCCGTCGGCGAACTCGACCATAGAGTGAATCTTGGACTGACGCTGCACGACCACGTTAATGAAATCGAGGTCGCAGTTAAACAGATGCATGGCCTCAATGCGCTCCAGGCCCTTGTTCATGAGGGTGGCGGAGTCAATGGTGATCTTGGCACCCATGGCCCACGTGGGATGCGCGAGGGCATCGGCACGCGTCACGCGATCGAGCTCGTCGCGCGTGCGGCCAAAGAACGGACCGCCCGAGCAGGTGAGCCAAATGCACTGGGCCTCGCGCGGGTTCTCCCCCAGATAGCACTGGTAGATGGCGGAATGCTCAGAGTCGACCGGAATAAGCTGGCCCGGTTGCGCTAACGGCATAAGCAAGTCGCCACCGACGACGAGGGACTCCTTGTTGGCAAGGGCAAGGCGCTTATTCGAGGTCAAGGCCGCATGGCTCGCCTCGAGACCGGCGGCGCCCACAATAGCGACGAGCACGCAGTCGACATCGTCGCGACGCGCGAGCTCGCAAACCGCCTGCGCGCCAACGCCGAGCTGTGTGCCCTCGGGCAACTCCTGCAGCACGGCGTCATCGCCATGAGCGACATCGGCAACGGCAACCGCCGGAACCGAGAACTCGCGGGCAGCGGCAACGAGCTCCGAGGTGCTGGAATTAACGGACAGCGCCGTCACCTGCAGGCGATCGGCATGCTGGCGGCACACATCGAGCGCCTGGGTGCCGATAGAGCCCGTACAACCCAGGATGGCAACGCGAAGGCGTCCATCGGGGCCATACGTCGTCTGGAAGGACATTACAGCACGCCTCCGATCATCAGCAACAGCTGTGCGGTGATGCAACCGAAGATAAGCGAATCGCTACGATCGAGCATTCCGCCGTGGCCCGGGATAAGGTTGCCGGAATCCTTGACGCCCACACCGCGCTTGATGCGCGACTCGATAAGGTCGCCGATAACGCCCAGAATGGAAACGACCACGCCGCACAGCAGCGCATAGGGCAGGCTGAGCTTGTAGAAGTGCGTCGCCCACAGGATGAGCCAAATCAAAACCGAGCCCAAGATGCCGCCGGCAAACCCCTCCCAGCTCTTTTTGGGGGAGATCTTGGGAACCATCTTGTGCTTGCCGATACGGCTGCCCACGATGTAGGCAAACGAATCGGAGACCCAAAGGGACGCGCAAACGCCCACTGAAAGCAGGGCGCCGGCAAAACCGGGCACGGCATCGCGCAGCAGCACGATAGCCGACAGCATAAAGCCAGTGTAGATGGGACCCATGAGCGTCACGGCCACATCAGAGATGCGGGTACGCGGCGACCAGACATACCAAATGCCCACAGCGAGCATCAAGGCAAAAAGCAGGGCATTCAGCAACATCGAATCGCCCAACGCCGACAGCGGAAAGAGTACGGCGGCAGCGATACCCATGCGCTCGTTAGCCATCTTGCCATCGAGCCTTGTCATACGGAAAAACTCATAGCAGCACAGACCGCTCATGACAGAAACAAAGATGGCCGTGGGCACGATACCCAAAACCAGGCACAGGATAAAGACAACGGCGTAGACGATACCGGCGGCGGCACGGGTAATAAAGCCCGCCAGCCACGAACCGGTGCCGCTCTTCGCTGCAGGCGCTCCCGCAGTGGCAGCCTTGCGCGCAGGCGCCGCGGAAACTGGCGTCTTGGGAGCAGATGCCTTGGGACGATCGGACACGATTAAGCCTCCTCGGTCTTGCTCAGTCCACCAAACCTACGGTCACGGCCCTGATAGGCCAAAATGGCGTCGACAAGGCCCCAACGATCAAAGTCGGGCCAATAGGTATCGGTGACGTAGAATTCGGAATAGGCAACCTGCCACAGCAGGTAATTCGAAAGACGCAACTCGCCAGAAGTGCGAATCACGAGCTCCGGATCGGGAAGACCGGCGGTGTACAGGTGCGAAGCAACCATATCATCGTCGATAGCGGCGGGATCAATCTTGCCGGCAGCCGCATCAAGCGCGATCTGGCGGACAGCGCGGGTGATCTCAGCACGGGCACCGTAGTTAACGGCCAGCGCCAGCGTCATACCGGTGTGATCGGCGCACTCGGCAAGACCGCGCTCAAAAACGTCGCGAGTCTTCTTGGGCAGCGCGGAAATGTCACCCAAAAAGACTACGCGCACATTTTCGCGCTTCAGAAGCGGCAGCTCGTCGATAAACGTCTTGGCAAACAGGTGCATCAAGACGTTGACCTCGTGCTGCGGGCGGTTCCAGTTTTCGGTAGAAAAAGCATAGGCCGAAAGCACGTCGACGCCCAGACGCACGCAGGCGGTAATAATCTCGCGAAGGGAGACGATACCCGCCTTGTGGCCCTCAGTGCGCGCAAGACCGCGCGACGTGGCCCAACGACCGTTGCCGTCCATGATGCACGAGATATGGTGCGGAATGTTATTGAGGTCAAGGTCGGAAAAACCGACGCCCGCAGGGGCGTCGGCAAAGTACTCGACCAGTTTATGCTCGTCGTATTGCACCTTAGATCTCCATGACCTCGGCTTCTTTTTCCTTCAGAAGCTCCTCGACCTTGGCGACATACTCATCGGTGTGCTTCTGGACCTTGGCCTGCTCGCGACGGACATCGTCCTCGGTGAGTTCCTCATCGCGCTCGAGCTTGTTGTTGAAGTCGCGACGGATGTTACGGATAGACACCTTGGCCTGCTCGGCGTACTCGCGGCACTCCTTGACGAGCTCGCGACGGCGCTCCTCGGTGGGAGCCGGGAACGGCAGACGAACGACGGTGCCATCGGAGTTGGGGGTAATACCCAGATCGGAAGCGCCGATGGCCTTGACGATAGCATTGATAAGCGCCTTGTCCCACGGCTCGATGAGCAGCATGTGGGCCTCGGGGGTCTTGACGGCGGCAACCTGCGTGACCGGCGTGGGAACACCGTAATAATCGACGGTGATGTCGGACAGAATGTTAGCGTTGGCGCGGCCGGTACGAACCTTGGAGAAGTTATGCTTGAGGGACTCGAGCGACTTGTCCATATGGGCGGTGATGTTCTCTGCCATGCTTAATCCTCCTGATAGACGAGCGTGCCGACGGGCTCACCCGAAAGCGCGCGCTTGACGGTGTCCTCGCCATCGATGTTGAGGACCAAAATCGGCATACGGTTATCCTGGCACAGTGCCGTAGCCGTGGAATCCATAACCTGCAGACCGCGGACGAGCACCTCATGGTAGGTGATCTTGTCAAACCGGACGGCGTCGGCACACTTGACGGGATCCTTGTCGTAGATGCCGTCAACCTTGGTGGCTTTAATCAGAATCTCGGCGCCGATCTCGCACGCACGAAGAGCCGCGGCGGTGTCGGTCGTAAAGTACGGATTGCCCGAACCGGCGGCAAAAATAACGACGTTGCCCTTGGAAAGGTGATTGATGGCGCGACGGCGAATATAGGGCTCGCAGATCTCGTTCATCTGGATAGCGCTCATCACGCGGCAGGGAACATCGTTATGCTCGAAGGCATCCTGCAGGGCGAGCGCGTTCATAACGGTTGCCAGCATGCCCATGTAGTCGGCCTGAGCACGCTCCATGCCACCGGCAGCGCCGGCCATGCCGCGGAAAATATTGCCGCCGCCGACAACGACGCCGACCTCATGGCCAACGGCGAGCAGCTCCTTGACCTGTTTGGCAAGATGGTCGGTAACCTTGGGGTCGATGCCATATTGGCCGTCGCCCATCAGTGCTTCGCCGGAAAGCTTCAGAAGCACGCGTTTATATCGGATGTCGGACAAAGCGATCCTCCTTTAGATTGAACTCTCAACATTCTATCAAAGGCTCTAAGAAGAGCCATGAAAAAGCAGGCTGTGAGTAAAACCCACAGCCTGCTCATTACCAGCTACAAGAGCTTATTTACTCGCCACGGACCAGACGGTCAAAGGCAACGACGGTAATGGTGTCGCCGAGCTCCTTGGAGACCTGCTCAGCGTACTTCTTGATGGTGAGGGAGCTGTCCTTGATGAACTCCTGCTCGGTGAGCACGGACTGCTTGTAGAACTTCTCCAGACGGCCGACAGCCATCTTCTCCTGAATGGCCTCGGGCTTACCGGACTCGGCAGCCTGAGCCATGTAGATCTGCTTCTCGTGCTCGACGGTCTCGGCCGGAACCTGATCGCGGGTAGCGCAGATCGGGGCGACGGCGGCAACCTGAAGGGCAACGTCGTGAGCGAAGGTCTTGAAGGACTCAGCCTGAGCGGTCTCAGCCTTCTCGAAGGCGAACTCGACGAGAACGCCGATCTTACCACCCATGTGGATGTAAGAAGCGAGCGCACCGTTCTCAGCCTTGCGGGCAGCGAAGCGGGAGATCTTCATGTTCTCGCCCATGATGTGAATCATCTCGGTGAGCTCGGAGGAAACGGTCTCCTCGCCCATCGGCTTCTCGAGCAGAGCGTCGACGTTAGCAGGCTCGGTGGTAGCGACAACCTCGGCGACCTTGGAAGCAAAGCCGGTGAACTTGGCGTTGGAGCCAACGAAGTCGGTCTCGCAGGAAAGCTCAAGCAGAGCGCCGGTCTTGCCATCCTCGGAGACGAACGCGGCGACAGCGCCCTCGTTGGTCTCACGGCCAGCCTTCTTGGCAGCCTTGGCAAGGCCGTTCTTGCGCAGAACGTCGACAGCGGCGTCCATGTCGCCGTCAGCCTCGACGAGAGCCTTCTTGCACTCCATCATCGGGGAGTCGGTCATCTCGCGGAGCTGCTTGACCATAGCGGCGGTAATCTGGGCCATTGTGGTTCCTTTCAAAGAGATGAAAAAGAATTAACTAAGACTGATTTACTCGGCCTTGGGCTCAGCGGCCATCTCGGCCTCGGAGACCTGCTCCTTGCCGGAGCCAGCGAGGCAGGCGTCAGCCATGAGCTCGCACATAAGGGTGACAGCGGAGATAGCGTCATCATTGCAGGGGATGCCGTACTCGACCTCGTCGGGATCGGAGTTGGTGTCGATCAGAGCGACGACGGGGATGTTCAGGCGCTGGGCCTCCTTGATGGCGTTCTCCTCGCGCTTGGTGTCAATGACGAAGAGAGCCTGGGGCAGACCCTTCATGTCGCGGGCGCCACCGAGGTTGGTCTGGAGCTTGGTGAGCTCCTTGCCGAGCACAGCCTGCTCCTTCTTGGGGAGCACTGCCATGCGGCCGTCCTCGACCATAGCCTCGAGTTCCTCCATGCGGTTAATGCGGGAGCGGATGGTGACGAAGTTGGTCAGCATACCGCCGAGCCAACGCTGGTTGATGTAAGGCATGTTGGCGCGCTCAGCAGCGTTCTTGACGGCCTCCTGAGCCTGCTTCTTGGTGCCGACGAACAGCACGTTGCCACCCTTGGCGACGTTCTTGACGAAGGTGTAGGCCTGGTCGGCGTCGAGGATGGTCTGCTTGAGGTCGAGGATGTAGATGCCGTTGCGCTCACCGAAGATGAACGGCTTCATCTTGGGATTCCAGCGACGGGTCTGGTGGCCGAAGTGGCAGCCGGCCTCGAGCAGGGTGCGGATATTAATCTTGGTAGCCATGTTAAACCTCCTGTGGTTTGCCTCCGCGCGGGGTCATCCTCCAAAACCAACCCGGACATGTGCTACCAAAGCCCGGGCACCACGGTATGAAGTAGCCGCGCGTGCGTGATAAAAACCTGTTGCCGTGAAGCAACCCGATGAATGATAGCAGGAATGCATCTTCCTGCCAACCCGCAATCAAAACCACACACCTGAGTGCGGCGCGGGACGTCCCAGCCACTATTCGCCTCGGGGATGGGCTTGAGCCACGGCACGTTTGAGCCGATCGGGCGTGAGGTGCGTGTAGATCTGCGTCGTGGACAGGCTCGCATGACCCAGCAGCTCTTGAACCGAGCGCAGGTCCGCACCGCCCTCGAGCAAGTCGGTCGCAAAGGTATGGCGCATCGCATGCGGGGCGATGTCGGCCGGAATGCCGGCGAGTGTCGCCAGAGTATGGAACCGCCGCCTGAGCATGGCGGCACTCATGCGATTACCGCGCGCCGATATAAGCAGCGGATGCGGCCCGGTAGTGGGGTCACGGCGCTTTGCCTGAGCGAGCAACTCCGGCCGCCCCTCCTCGATATAGAGACGCGTCGCCTCGAGCGCGCGACGATACAGAGGGACGATACGTTCTTTGCTCCCCTTGCCCCACAGGCGCAGCGTGCGTTCGGACCACACAATGGACTCCACATTGAGTGCTGCGAGCTCAGAGATACGGGCGCCCGAGGCATAGAGCAGCTCGAGCATCGCCGCATCGCGCAGTCCCGCGGGTGTTGAGGTATCAGGCGTCTTGAGCAGCGCCTCCACCTGTTGGGTCGTCAGCACACCGGGTAGATCGCGCGGGAGCTTGGGCGAGGAAATTGCCGAGACCACATCGCCCTCCACGACCCCCTCGGCAGCCATCCACCGATAGAGCGAGCGAATGGCAGACAGGTGTGCCGCAAGCGTTCGGGGAGCCACCTGCTCACGCGAAAGTTCGGCAAGATAGCGACGAATGGTGCGCACGTCGGCAGCGAAAGCATCTATATCCTCACGCTCGCACCAGGCAGCAAAACGCTCCAGCCTCGAGCCATAGGCCGTCACCGTGTTGGGAGAAAGTCCCTCGACACGTGAGATATAGGCGATAAACGAGTCGACGGTGTCGTACAGGTCAAAGGCTATGACCGGTCGCCTCCAAACAAATCGGGGCGAGTGGCCAGATAGGCATCAAGGGCCTCGAGCGCACGGTCCGCATAGGCCTGGTAGCGGTCGCGCTTGCTGCGGCGCTTACCATCCTCGAGTGGCGGCACCAGGCCAAAGTTGACATGCATAGGCTGATAGCCCACGGTGGCAGGATCGGTCGCATAGCCCACGAGCGCACCCAGGGCGCCCACACGCGGCAGCTCGACGCCCGCGGCCCCGATAGCCTCGGCATAGGTGTTGAGCGCCGCGAGCAGACCCGTCGCCACGGCTTCCATGTACCCCTCGGTGCCGGTGATCTGACCGGCCAGGCGCACGCCGGTGCCGGGCACGGCAAAGGTGCCATCGAGCACGTGCGGGGCGTCGACAAAGGTATTACGGTGCATGACACCGTAGCGGAAGAACTCAGCGTTCTCCAGGCCCGGCACCATATGGAAGACGCGCTTCTGCTCGCCAAAGGTCAAGTTGGTCTGGAAGCCCACCAGGTTATAGGCGGTCTTCTCCTTATTCTCGGCACGCAGCTGAATCGCCGCCCAGGGACGACGACCGGTTCGCGGATCGGTGAGGCCGACAGGCTTCATGGCGCCAAAGCGAATGGCGTCCTTGCCGGTGCGCGCAACTTCCTCGGCAGGCTGGCAGGCCTGGAACAGATCGCCGCCCTCAAAGTCCTTGAGCACCACGCGGTCGGCCGTGGTAAGCGCCTCGATAAAGGCCTCGTACTCCTCCTTATTGAGCGGAGCGTTGAGATAGTCGCCGCTCCCCTGCTCCTCGTAGCGCGACTGCGAGAACAGCACGTCCATATCGAGCGTGGAGGCATCGACGATCGGCGCCGCGGCATCGAAGAACGCAAGGGCGTCGCCACCGACGAGCTTCATGACCTCTTCGCTCAGCGCCGGCGAGCACAAGGGGCCGGCAGCAATGACCACGTGACCTTCGGGAATCTGCGTGACCTCGCCGTGAATGATCTCGATATTGGGACGGGCGGCAACCTCGGCCTCGACAAACTCGGAAAACTTGACGCGGTCGACCGCCAAGGCGCCACCGGCGGGAACAGCCGCGCGATGGGCGCAATCGAGCAGGACTGAACCCATGCGCTCAAGCTCGGCCTTCAGCAATCCAGCCGCGGAATCCGGACGGGTCGACTTAAACGAATTGGAACAGACGAGCTCTGCCAGGTGATCGGTATGGTGGGCCGGGGAGCTAACCTGGGGGCGCATCTCGCACAGCCTTACGGCGAACCCGCGATCTGCCAGCTGAATCGCGCACTCCGAACCCGCCAGACCGCCACCGATAACCGTCACCTGATCAAACAGCATCTGCAAACACCTTTCTAATTGACATGTTTTCCATTGTGACCGAAGGGTGTCTGAGCGTGAAGGGCAAACTTGGAGGGCGCATACCTTCCATCCATCATGCGCTCGATAAGACCCTCGAGCTCAAGCGAACCCAGGAGTTTGAGTACGCCGACGACATCGAGCGAGACGAGCGCCGCGATGTCGTCGACCTTGAGCGGAGAGGCGATGAGCGCATGCATCACGGTCTGCTGTGTTTGATCCAGGTCGGCAATGCCGGGAGCATCGGGGCGCGAGTAGCGCAGGGTGCCGTAGATGCGTGAAATAGCCATCTCGATAGATTCCTCGTCGATGATGCAGCAGGCACCGTTCGCAATGAGGTAATTCGTGCCACGCGACTCGGGCGATAGGATCGACCCTGGCACGGCAAGAAGTTCTCGCCCCAAATCCATAGCAGCCTCGGCTGTAGAAAACGTCCCGGAAGGCATACCCGCCTCGGATACAAAGAGGGCTTGCGACAGGGCCGCGATTACGCGATTGCGGCGCGGAAAGGCAAACTTGCGCGGACCCATGCCCCACGGAGAGATCGACACGACCGCGCCACCCGTATCGAGCGTGCGCGTAATAAGCCCCGCGCTCGAACGCGGGTAGACCACGTCGGCACCCGTCCCCAGCACCACGACGTGTTTGCCGCCGGCGTTGACCGCAGCCCAACCCGAGGCCTGGTCACAACCGACCGCGCCGCCCGAAACAACCGTCACGCCCGCCTCGACCGCCACCTTTGCCGCAAGCTCTGCCACGGCAAGACCATACGGCGAGGCCTTGCGCGCGCCGATGATGGAGAGCGCAGGCGTCGAAAGCATCTCGGGGTTGCCGCGCACATAGAGCGTCTGGGGAACATCAGAAAGCTCCAAAACAGTCTCGGGATACAACGCGTCACCTGGATGCAGCTCGAAGGTCCCCTCGGCCATCACTGGTCCCTCCTTCCCTGGTACATCGCCGCCTCGAGCACGTGGTCCTGCGTCACCTGCTCGCTCTCGGCGACGTCGGCGATGGTACGCGCGATACGCACCAAGCGTACGATGCCGCGGCCCGTGAGATGCGTGCGCTTCGACAGGCCGAGCACACACTTCTCCGCCGCATCATCGAGCTCAAAGGTCGAAACGACGCCGTCAATGGACCGCGTCTCGTCATCCTCGGCCTCGGCATCCGCATCGTCCATACGGGATTCGCGCCAGACGCGAAAAGCGCGACCGCGCACAACGTAGTCACGCAACTCGGCCGACGACATACCCTCCGCACCCTCGATAATCACTTGGGGGTCGGGACGGGTCACATCGATCATCATGTCGATACGGTCGGCCAAAGGACCGCGCAGTTTAGACCGATAGCGCTCAACCATCGCCGCCGAGCAGCGACACGGCACCTCGCGATCGCCCAAAAAGCCGCAGGGGCAGGGATTGCTCGCAGCCAGCAGCTGAAAGCGCGACGGGAAGGTAAAAGCCCCGTCGACGCGTACGATCCTCACATAGCCGCGTTCGATGGGCTGACGCAGCGTCTGCAGCACACCCGTGGGAAACTCGGCAAGCTCGTCCAAAAAGAGCACGCCGCCATGAGCCAGGCTGATCTCACCCGGATGCACCGGGCGTCCTCCGCCAATGAGGCCCGCCGTTGAAATACTGTGATGGGGGGCTTCGAAACGGCCGATGACCTGCCAATAAGCCATCGATGTTCTCGCCCAAGACCGAATGGATGCACAGCGCCTCCTGCTGATCCTCAACGGAAAGCTCGGGCAGGATGCCGGTCATACGGCGCGCAAGCATCGTCTTGCCCGATCCCGGGGACCCAATCATGAGCAAGCCGAGTTCTCCTGCCGCCGCAAGCGCCATGCCGCGTTTGGCAACCTCCTGCCCCAGCACGTCGGCATAGTCGAGCTCAGGCTCAAAGGTCGCCTCGACGACCTCGGAATCCAGATAGTGCCGAGCCGCCTCGCCCATGCCATGGGCAAGCTGAGACAAATGATCGATAAATCCGCAATCCACGCCCGCAAGCGGCACATGCTGATCGGACCTGCCGGCGATAAAGGACAGCCCCATATCACGCGCCAATAGCTGAAACGCCACCTCGCCCTTGACGGGAAGCACCGTACCGTCCAAGCCGAGCTCGCCGGCGATAAGGCAGCGATCGAGGTTGTCACGGGGAATCTGCCCATCGGCCGCCAGAACCGCGATGGCGATGGGCAGATCAAAGCCGCTACCGGTCTTGCGAATATCGCCAGGCGCCAGATTGACCGTAATGCCCGAGCGCGGGATTTCGAACCCGGCGGAGCGCATCGCGCAGCGAATACGACCGCGTGACTCCATCACCTCCATACTCGGAATGCCGAGCATCTGAATGCCCGGAACGCCGCCGGCAAGCGAGACCTCGACCGTGACGTGAATCGCCTCGACGCCACGGATGCAGGCCGCGTGAACGGCAAACGTCTCGAACGCCATCACGACACCTGCCAATCGAACGCGTTGTACTGATGCTCGATCTCAGCGATATGCCCGCCGCGAATGGTGACACCCACGGCATCGAAGCGAATCGCCTTGAGCGGATAATGATCCATGAGATAGCAACTTGCGATGCGGCGGTAGCGGCGTTGCTTTTGGGCGTCCACGGCCTCCTCGGGAAAGACCCGCGTGCTGCAATCCAGTGCGACGCGTCTGGTCTTGACCTCGGCCATCACCACGACATCGTCGAGCTCATCGAGCAGCACCAGATCGGCCTCGCCCTCGGTGCAACGATAACCCTGCTCCAGCAAGGTGTAACCGCGCTCGTTAAAGTAGTCGATGGTGATCAGCTCGCCCAGCATGCCCAGCTCGCGGGGACTGAGCCCCTTGATAAACTCGGGCGTCATCGCCCCGCAGTCGAGCTCGCCGTTTTCCCAACGCTCCTTGAGCTGCTGCGTCTTGCTCTTTTTGCTTGCGGCACTCATGGGGTCTCCTTTCCCGCACGCTGCATTGCCCCGATGATGAGGGCACCTTTCATGCGGGTAAGTACCGGAAGCAAACCAAAAGCTGACCAAATGCCGTCAAAAAACGGGCCGTACGCAGCAATGGTGTTGCATACGGCCCGCTACCAGCAGGTTTATAAAACCCCTGAGGTCCCTGTCTCCACAATTGACCTAGAAAAGGCGCTCAGTCTGCAGAAAGTTTCCGCAAAAGCTCACGCGGTGCAGTGGACAAAGTCCATGTTTGCGAATGGCCTCGATATGCTCGGGGCTTGCATAGCCCTTCGACTCGGCCAGATGGTACTCGGGATACTCGGCGTCGTACTCGACCATCATCTCGTCACGCGTGACCTTGGCCATGATGGACGCCGCGGCGATGCAGGCGATTTTGGCATCACCCTTCACCACATCGCGCTCGTTAGGAACGGCGCCCAAGGGGTTGCCATCCATGAGGACGCAGTCGGGTTCAAGTCCCGTATCGGCCACGGCGCCCGCAACGGCAGTACGGATAGCACGGGCCATGCCCATCTCATCGATATCCGCAGGAGCGATATGGCAAAAGCCGATGGCAGTCGCCACCTCGGCTATCTTCACCGAGAGCAGCTCGCGGCGCGCGGGCGTGAGCTTTTTGGAATCGTTGATGCCCCAGATGCGCGGCTCCATCGGAAGACACACGGCACACACGGTCAAGGGACCCGCTACCGAGCCACGGCCCACCTCGTCGACGCCCACGACCACACCATCACCGCCGAGCTCATGCATAAGCTGATACATGCCGTTGACGCGCTCGCGCTCGGCAAGCTCTTTGGCATGGCGTTTGAGGGCACGCTCGCAAGCCTTGATCACCTGCTGGCGCGGATCCTCGCGATAATGCTCCACGAGGGCAGGAATCTCCTCAAACGTAGCGCTCGCCAACTCACCGGCAACCTGCGATGCCGAAACCGAGCTCGTCATGTTGGCCATACCAGGCCCTCCTTGCATGCAAATCAGATAAAAAGAAGGGCCACCCGAAGGTGACCCTTGTGTCCAAACGAGTGGACAGACGCTGCGATCTTCTTAGCGCTTCTCGGGGATGCGAGCAGCCTTGCCCACCTTGTCGCGGAGGTAGTACAGCTTGGCGCGACGGACGCGACCATGACGAACGACCTCGAGCTTGGCGATCTTGGGGCTGTGAAGCGGGAAGGTACGCTCAACACCGACACCGAAGGACATCTTGCGGACGGTGAAGGTCTCGCGGGCACCGGCGCCGGCCATGCGGATGACGTCGCCCTGGAAGACCTGGATGCGCTCGCGGTCGCCTTCCTTAATGCGGTAGTGAACCTTGACGTTGTCGGCGACGCGAACCTGAGGAATGTCCTCGCGGATCTGCTGACGCTCGATTGCGCGGATGTAATCCATGTGCAATTCCTTACTCTTCTAGAGGTGCCGTACCACCTTGGCCGGCACGTAGTTGAACAAACGTATTCGAGTATACACGCGCGGGTTTCTGCTGCAAGAACATTTTTTTACGCAGACAAAAAGACAAAACCCGCACATGATAACCGCCCGTCTCACTATGAGACGGGCGGCATGAAGGGGGCTACGCTAGGCGTCTAAACCCAAAACGTTAGGCGGAACGCTTGGCCTCGAGCTTGGCCTGGGCGGCAGCCAGGCGCGCGAGGGGTACGCGATAGGGCGAGCAGGACACGTAGTCCACGTCGGCCACGTTAAACAGGCCCTTGATGGACTTGGGGTCGCCGCCGTGCTCGCCGCACACGCCAAAGTGCATATCGGGATTGGTGGCGCGGCCCTTCTCGACGGCCAAGCGCACGAGCTCCAGCACCGCCGTGTCGATGGTCTCGAAGGGGTTGTCCTTCAGGATCTTCTTGTGCAGGTACAGCGGGATGAACTTGGCCTCGGCGTCATCGCGCGAGAAGCCAAAGGTCGTCTGGGTGAGGTCGTTGGTGCCAAAGCAGAAGAAGTCGGCATGATGGGCGATCTCGTCAGCGACCATGCAGGCACGCGGCAGCTCGAGCATCGTGCCCACGGGAATATTGAGCTCGACGCCTTCCTCGGCGGAAACCTCGGCGATCACGCGCTCGATAACCTCGCGGGTCTGGACATGCTCGGCCGTGATGGAAACGAGCGGAACCATGATCTCGGGGCGCGGGTCGACACCCTCCTTGATAAGGCGGGCAGCAGCCGTGGCGACGGCGCGAACCTGCATGAGCGGCAGATCGCTAAAGACGACGGACAGGCGCACACCACGCAGGCCCAGCATGGGGTTGGACTCGACCATGCTGTCAATGCGACGCAGGCGGGTGCGCAGGGCGGCAAGCTCTTCCTCGCTGGCGCCAGCGGCTTCCTTCTTGGTGATGGCGACCTCGAGCTCGCGAGGATCATCCAGGAACTCATGAAGTGGCGGATCGAGCAGGCGAACGACCACATCGCGACCGGACATGGTCTTGAACATCGCCAGGAAGTCCTCGGTCTGGACCTTGAGCAGGTCGGCCAGGGCCTGCTGCTTTACGGCCTCGTCATCGGACAGGATAAAGCTCTGGATGATGTTCTTGCGGTCGCCCAGGAACATATGCTCGGTGCGGCACAGGCCGATGGCTTCGGCGCCAAACTCGAGCGCGAGTGCAGCATCCTCGGGGTTGTCGGCGTTGACGCGCACGTGGTTGGCGTGGCCGCTGGTCTCGTCCAGACGGATCTCGTCGGCCCAGGACAGGATGGTGTCCAAGTCGCCGGTGAGCTCTGCAGAGACCAAGTCGACCGCGCCGTCGACGACGATGCCCTGGGTGCCGTCGATGGAGATGATGTCGCCCTCATGCAGCAGGCGGTCACTGCCCTCGATGTGCACGACCTTCTCGGCGGCGTCGATATGGAAGCTTTCGACACCGCAGACGCAGGGCGTACCCATGCCGCGGGCGATAACGGCGGCGTGGCTCGTCTTGCCACCATGGCTCGTCAAGATACCCTCGGCAGCGACCATGCCCTTCAGGTCGTCGGGGTTGGTCTCCCAGCGAACCAGAATGACCTTGTGGCCCTCGTTGGCGCGCGCGACGGCGTCATCACTCGAGAACACGACCTCGCCCACGGCGGCACCGGGGCTGGCGTTAAGACCGGTAGCGAGCGCCTCGTACTTCTTGGAGGCGTCGAACTGCGGGTGCAGGAGCTGGTCGAGCTGTGCAGGGTCGATGCGGCTCACGGCCTCCTCGCGGGTGATGAGGCCCTCCTCGACCATCTCGATGGCGATGCGCAGGGCGGCGGTGGCGGTGCGCTTGCCCACGCGGGTCTGGAGCATCCAGAGCTTACCCTGCTCGATGGTGAACTCGATATCGCACATATCGCGATAGTGGTCCTCAAGCGTCAGGAAGACACGCTCAAGCTCCTCACCTGCGGACTCGAGGCCTGGGGTGGTCTTGAGGTCGGCGATGGGCTCGGTGTTGCGGATGCCGGCGACGACGTCCTCGCCCTGGGCGTTGACCAGAAAGTCACCGTAGAACTCCTTGGTTCCGTCGGCCGGGTTGCGCGTAAAGGCGACGCCGGTCGCCGAGGTCTCGCCCTTATTGCCAAAGGCCATAGCCTGGACGTTGACGGCGGTGCCGAGCTCATCGGAAATGCCATGCTGCTTGCGGTAGATGCAGGCGCGCTCGTTCATCCAGCTGCCAAAGACGGCCTGGATGGCAAGGCGCAGCTGAAGCTCCGGGTCGTGCGGGAAGACGGGCTTGCCGTCAGCGACCTCGAGCTCGGGATACAGGGCAGCCTCGACGTTCTCGGAGAAGATGCCCTTGAAGGTCTCGACGAGTTCCTGCAGGTCCTCGGCCGAAAGCTCGGAATCGACGCGAACGCCGGCGACCAGGCGGGCCTGGGTCAGGGCATTCTCGAACAAGTCGGCATCGACACCCATGACGACGTTGGAGAACATCTGGATAAAGCGGCGGTAGCTATCCCAGGCAAAGCGCGGGTTTTGCGTCTGGGCGATAAGGCCCTGGACGGAATCGTCGTTGAGGCCCAGGTTGAGAACCGTGTCCATCATGCCGGGCATGGAGAACGGAGCGCCCGAGCGGACCGACACGAGCAGCGGATCAGAGGCATCGCCGAGCTTCTTGCCGCAGCGGGCCTCGAGGTCGACCTCGGCGGCAACGATCTCGTCGAGCGCGCCCTCCGGCCACACGTTGCCGGCGCCGGAGTACTCAACGCAAGTCTGGCAGGTAATGGTAAAGCCACCGGGAACCGGCAGGCCGATACGGCTCATCTCGGCAAGGTTAGCGCCCTTGCCACCAAGCACGAAGTTCATGGACTTGTCGCCCTCGGTGACACAGGTGCCCTGGGCGTCGGTTCCAAAACGGTAAACCCTCTTGCAATCGCTCACGATACTTCCCCTTCCATGCGCTTACGCGCACGACCGTGGTAACGAATCGACCCGCCGGATGCAGGCCGTGAGGGAACTATACGGCGGGTTTTGGGCAGGCTTGAGCAGAGGGTGCGCGGTTTGGTAAACGTGCTAAAACAGGCGGTAAACGGTAGGTAAAGTTGGTTACCTTATGAAGATACCACTACAAGAAGAATGCAGGTCAGATGCGATGTATTTGCTAAATCGCTTTATCAATTCAGGCTATTTAGCCACTCCGATGATTTTTCTGGGACGGGGATTAAAAAAATCATTGAGTACCTAATGATTTTTTTAATCCCCGTCCCAGAAAAATCATCACAGAAAGGACTACTGCTGTTGAGCGCGGCGGGCGGCACGGCGTGCTCTTGCCTCTTGAATCTCTTCGAGGTGAGCAATGATCTCGGCAGCGCTTTCCTCGATGGCTTTGCCGTCGGTACGCACTACAAAGCAGCCCAGGCGTTTCATGAGCGCGCGGGCTTCCGCAAGCTCACTACGCACGCTCTCGGGCTCCGCATAGGAGCCGGCAACGGCACGGGCGTAGTCATCGCTCAAGCGGCTATCGCGAATTTCGGAAATCACATCGACGGTCGAAATCAGGCCGAACAGGCGCATCGGGTCGACCTCATAAATCGACTTGGGCGGCTCCATGCCATGCGCCAGTGGGACATTGGCGACCTTGTAGCCCTGATAGGCTAAATACATCGACAGCGGCGTCTTGGATGTACGCGACACACCCAGCAGCACGATATCGGCACCCGACAGATCGTCGCAACCACGACCGTCATCGTGCTCAACGAAATACTCCATGGCCTCGATACGATGGAAATAGCGGTCATCGGTCTTGTGAATCACGCCCGCAACGCCCTTGGGCGGCACACCGATGAGCGACGACAGCACGGCAAGCGTCGGGCCGATCAGGTCGACCGAACGGATATGCAGCATACCCAGGTAATCGAGCACGCGGGCGCGAAGCGCCGGATCGACAATGGTGTGGAACACGGCAATATCGCGATGGTCCGCATCGACGCGCGGCCCCACAAATGACTTGACCTGCTCCACAGAGGTCACCTTAGGCAGACGCAAAACACGAAAAGCCCCTTCATCAAATTGCCCGGACGCCGCAAGCACCACCTCACAAGCGGTATCACCGAGCGAGTCGGAGATAACGATAACGGTGGGACGAGCGGTGACCGGGCAATCCATGCGGGGCTCCTTTTGCGCTTATGCGCAGGCTGGCTTACTTTTTGCGGGCAAGCTCACCGATGTTGGCGATGCCGGAGAAAACGGCCTCGAAGCGGTTGAGCAGCTTAAGGCGATTATCGCGAAGCTGCTCGTCCTTGTCCATGACCATGACCTCGTCGAAGAAGCGGTCGATGGGGGCACGCAGGGCGGCGAGGGCAGCAAATGCGGCCGGGTAGTCCTCGGCAGCAAGGGCGGCATCGACAGCGGTCTGAGCAGCCTCGGAGGCGTCGGCGAGCGCGAGCTCGACCTCGCCCATCAGGCTGCGGTCATACTCCGCACCCAGCTCGGGCTTGGAGATGTGCGCGGCACGGGCATAGGCGGTAGCCAGGTTGTCAAAGGTCTCGGCATCATTCTTGCGGGCCTCGTCGAGGGCGGCGCAGCGGGCGAAGAAGACGGACGGGGCGATGATGTGCACCGCGGAGACGGCGGCAACGGTATCGGCCGGAATCTTTTCGTCGCGGGCCATGCTCACCAGGCGGCCATGGAAGAAGTCACGAACCTGCTGGGCGACCTCGGCGGCGTCGAACTCAATGCCCTGCTCGCTGTAAAGCTGCAGAGCAAAGTCAATCAGCGACGTGGGGTCGATCGGCAGACGGTCGCGCAGGATGTTGATGATGCCGATAGCGGCACGACGCAGCGCGTAGGGGTCGGAGGAGCCGGTCGGAGGCTCGCCGATGGCAAAGATACCGGCGATGGTATCGAGCTTGTCGGCGCAGGCCACGATGCAGCCAGCGGTGCCCTCGGGCAGCTCGTCGCCGGCAAAGCGGGGACGATAATGATCGCGAATGGCGTGGGCGACCTCGTCGTTCTCCCCCATCGCGGTCGCGTAGTAACCGCCCATCACGCCCTGCTGGCTCGTGAACTCGACGACGGCGTTGGACACCAGGTCGGCCTTGCACAGGTGCGCGGCACGGCCGGCGTCGGCTGCCAGGTGAGCACCCAGGTGCGCCTCACGGGCGATAGCGAGCGCGAGCTGCTCGATGCGCTCGGACTTGGCGAGCACGCTACCGAGCTTCTCCTGGAAGGCAACCTTGGACAGACGCTCACGGAACTCGTCGAGGGAGATCTTCAGGTCCTCCTCGTAGAAGAACTTAGCGTCGTCCAGACGGGCGCGCACGACGCGCTCGTTACCGTCGATCACTCGCTCGGCGTTCTCGGGCTTGCTGTTGGAGACGACCACGAACTCACGCGTCAGCTTGCCCTCGCCGTCATAGATCGGGAAGTAGCGCTGGTTGGTGAGCATGGACTCGCAGATAATCTCGTGCGGGACCTTGAGGAACTCCTCGTCGAAAGTACCGACGAGCACCGTCGGCCACTCGCAGAGGTTAATGACCTCCTCAAAGACCTTCTTGGGCGTATCGACATGGCAGCCGGGGCGAGCGGCCTCGACCTCGGAGATACCGGCAAGGATGGCCTCGCGACGGCGCTCGGCAGAAAGCACGCCGGCGTCCTCGAGTACCTGCTCGTAGGCGGCGGGGCTGGCGACAACGTGGTCACCGGGGCCGAGCACGCGATGGCCGCGCGTGGTGTTGCCGCTCGTCACGTCGGCAAATGACACAGGCACAACATCCTCGCCCAGAAGGCAGCAAATCCAGCGGACCGGACGCACGAACGTCGCGTGCTCGTGGCCCCAGCGCTGGGAGCGGTAGTTGGGCCACTGCAGGCCGGCAATGGTCTTCTCGCACAGGGCCGTCAGGATCGGGGTTGCCGGTGCGGAGGGAATGTTCTTCTCGGCAAAGACATACTCGCGACCGTCGGTATCCTCACGACGGACCAGGTCCTCGGCAGCCACACCGCACTTGCGGGCGAAGCCCTGGGCGGCCTTGGTGGCGTTACCGTCAGCGTCGAAGGCGATGTTTGCCGCGGGGCCACGCTTGACCTCGTGAACCTCATCGGTCGCGGTGGCAACGTCGGCAACGAGCGCAGCCAGGCGACGCGGGCTCGAGATCACGCGGACCTCGCCGTGGGCCAGACCGGCCTCGTCGAGACCCTTGGCGATCATGGTACCAAGCTGCTTGACGGCATTGTTCAGCGGTGCAGAGGGCATTTCCTCCGTACCGATCTCAAACAGGAAATCCTTAGCGTCTGCCATGGCTTACGCCACCTCGCCTTCCTGGTCGGCATTCTCGTTCACTCCGGCGACCTCGGCCATGTAGGCCTCGCAGCACGCCTTGGCGACGGCGCGGACGCGCAGGATGTAGTTGGCACGCTCGACCGCGGACAGGGCGCCGCGGGCATCGAGCAGGTTGAAGGCGTGGCTGCACTTCATGACACAGTCGTACGCCGGCAACGGCAGCTTGCGCTCCAGGCAGGAATGGCACTCGGCCTCGTAGTCGTCAAACTTCTGACGCATCATCTCGACGTTGGCGACCTCAAAGTTATAGGCACTGAACTCGCGCTCGTTCTCGAGGAACACGTCGCCGTAGGTCATGGGCGTGCCGTCGGGCAGATAGCTCCACACCAGATCGTAGACCGAGTTGACGCCCTGAGCGTACATGGCGATACGCTCCAGGCCATAGGTGATCTCGACGGGCACGGGGTCGACCTCGATACCGCCCACCTGCTGGAAGTACGTAAACTGCGTGACCTCCATGCCGTTGAGCCAGACCTCCCAGCCAAGGCCCCAGGCGCCCAGCGTCGGGCTCTCCCAGTCGTCCTCGACAAAACGGACGTCATGGTCGTTGGGGTCCAGGCCAATGGCAGCAAGAGACCCCAGGTAAAGCTCCTGAGCATTAACCGGAGAGGGCTTAATGAGCACCTGGAACTGATAGTAGTGCTGCATGCGGTTAGGGTTCTCGCCGTAGCGGCCGTCGGCGGGACGGCGGCAGGGCTGCGCATAGCAGGTGCGCCATTCGGCGGGACCGAGCGAGCGCAGCGTAGTCGCGGTATGGAAGGTACCGGCACCGACCTCGGAGTCATAGGGCTGCATAATGACGCAGCCCTGCTCGCCCCAGTACTGCTGGAGGCGCAGGATGATGTCTTGGAAGGAAAGCGATGAAGCGTTCATGCCTCTAATATCCCCTCGTCGAAACGATTACACGGTTAGGTACTGTACTATAGCGGTTTTTAGTCGATAGCGCCGATGCGGTTGAGCGGCCAGTAGCGCACAAGCGCCACAGCGATCAAATCAGAGCGATCGACGGGACCAAAGTAGCGCGAGTCGGCAGAGTTTTCGCGGTTGTCGCCCATCACCCACACGCACCCGTCGGGAACGGTGTAGGGATAACTCACCTGGGCGCCAGGCGCTTGGACCGAAAGCGGCCAACTCATGCCGGTCGTATAGTCCTCATCGAGCGCCTGGCCGTCGACGACGACCTTGCCGTCCTGCAGGTCGAGCGTCTGGCCGGCCGTGGCGATGACGCGCTTTACCAGCACGTCATGCTCGGACGTGGCATCGGGATTATGGAACACCACGATATCACCCTGTTTGACGGGCTGACCGAGCTCGAGGCTCACCTTTTGTGCCAGGATCTGGTCGCCAATCTCGATCGTGTCCTCCATGGAGCCGGTGGGTACCACAAAGGGCTCGACCACAAAGGTGCGGATCAAGAAGGTGGCGGCGAGCGCGATAAGAATGACTAAAATCCACTCCAGAGCACCACGTAAAGTGAAAACGGACCTTTCGCCAAAATCATGTTCGAGGTGAACCCGTTGACGCCCTTTATCATCCACCATTCTATTCACCCCTTCCGGAAAGCAAATCTTGCGCGTATGCGCGCTCCTGGGGCGTAAGCCGCGCCGTCTCGATCAGGTCGGGACGCCAGCGGCAGGTGCGCTCGATGGCATTCTTACGGCGCCAGGCGTCAACCTTGGCATGGTCGCCGCTCACGAGCACCGGCGGCACGCCCTCGCCGTTGAACTCGGCGGGGCGGGTGTACTGCGCGTACTCGAGCAGGCCTCCGTCCTCGGCGGTCGAGAACGACTCGTCCACGTTGCTCATCTCGTCACCAAGGGCGCCGGGGATCAGGCGTACGACGGCATCGGCAACGACCATAGCGGGAAGCTCGCCGCCCGTGAGCACGTAATCGCCGATCGACAGGCGCTCGTCGGCATACGCATAGGCACGCTCGTCGACACCTTCGTAACGGCTGCACACAAACAGCAGGCGCTCGCTTTTGAGCAGGCGCTCGGCCACATGCTGCATAAAAGGCTCGCCGCACGGGGTGAAGAACACCACCGTCGGCTTGGGGCCCTCCGCGCTAATGGCCTCGATGGCCTCGGCGATAGGCTCGACCTTCATGAGCATGCCCTGCCCGCCGCCGTACGGCTCGTCATCGACGGTACGATGGCGGTCGTGCGTCCAGTCGCGCAGGTTATACGCCTTAAAATCAAAAAGGCCGGCCTTGCGGGCGCGGCCCAAAATCGATGTGGACATGACGGGCTCAAACATCTCGGGAAAGACCGAAAGGGTCTCAATCAGCATGTTGTCCTCCCTACTTGTCGATATCGATCAGGCCGTCCATAACGTGGACGGAAATTGTTCCTGTGTCGGGAAGATCGAGCACAACCTGCTCGATCACGGGAATCAGTACCTCGCCGTACCGATCGCCCTCGACATCCCAAACATCGTTAGCGGGCGTCGACATGATCTCGGCAATCGTACCGAGTGAACCGAAGCGCTCGTCGACCACCTCGCGACCCATCAAGTCGGAATAGGCGGCGTCGAGTGAATCGAGCTCAAAATCGTCACGATTTGCCAACACATAGCATCCCGTGATGCCCTCGGCGGCCGTCAAGTCGTCAATGCCCTCAAACGAGACCAGATCGCCATCGCCCGTATCGGTGACGGACACGACCGTGCAAAAGCGGTCGCGCTTGAGCGCCGGCGGCGTCAGGGCGACGCGCATACCCGGCTCTAATACAGAAGGAAGCCCCCGCAGCGGCTGCGCGAGGACCTCCCCCTTCCTTCCGTGCGGCTTGACCACACGGGCGATGTTTTTGTACTGGGACCTCAAGGTCCTAGCCCAGAACCTCTACCTCGACAGCAGTGTCGAGGCGAGCGGCCAGTGCACGGGCGAGCGTGCGAATGGCCTTGATGGTACGGCCACGACGGCCGATGACCTTAGCGACGTCATCCTCGGCGACCGAAACCTCAATCGTGGAGGCGTCGTCACCATCGATGACCTCAAGGCTCACGGAATCCGGGTCGTCGACGATCTGAACAACGAGATATTCGACGAGATCGGCGATGCGATCTGAGAGCATTGCCTCACCCTCGAGCTGTGCAGCGTCAACCTCAGGCACGATTTACTCCTCGGCGCCCTCAGCGGCCTCAGCGGCAGCCTTAGCGGCCTCGGCCTCTTTGGCGAGCTGCTTCTTGGACTTCTTGACGACGGTCTCGGTCTTCTCGCCCTCGTTGGCGGCCTTGACCAGAGCGGCGACGGCGTCGGTGAGCTGAGCGCCCTTGGACTGCCAGTCGGCGATCTTCTCGAGGTCGAGGTTGATGGTCTTGGGGGCGGTCATCGGGTTGTAGCGGCCAACCTCCTCGATGATACGACCGTCACGCGGGGCGCGGGAATCGGCGACGACGACACGGTAGTACGGACGCTTCTTAGCGCCGTGACGAGCAAGGCGAATCTTGACTGCCAAAGGAAACTCCTCCAACCAAGCAGCTTTAGGCTGCAACTACAAACAAACAGTTGAACATAATACGCCATCGACGCGGGCAGGTGAAGTCCGTGAGACCAACTTCTTCGGTGTAGTCGAGGGCAAATCCATATCTTAGACAAGAATTCGGGATTTGCAAGCACATACACGCACCCCACATGAGCTGCGCGGTATACTCATGACATGGAAAGACGCGAACATACATACGGTTATGAGGATGCCATGGGCGTCACGCCGCCTCCCTGGACGGGTCCGGCGGTGGGCCTGATGGACCTCGATGCGTTTTTTGCGAGCGTGGAGATGCTCGATCATCCCGAATGGCGCGGAAAGCCGCTCATCGTGGGCGGAGACGCCGATTCCCGCGGCGTTGTGTCCACCTGTTCTTACGAGGCACGTCGCTTTGGCGTGCACTCCGCCATGCCCTCAGCCGAGGCACGGCGCTTGTGCCCGCAAGCCATTTGGACGCACGGGCACTTTGATCGCTATCGCGAGGTGAGCGCGCAGGTCATGGCGATTCTTGCCGAGGAGACGCCGCGCGTTGAGCGCGTATCGATCGACGAAGCCTTTATCGATATCACACCGGGTCGCTTTGCGCCCGAGGACCCGCTGCTGGTTGCACGGCGTATAAGCGACCGCGTGGCAGCGCTGGGAGTGACGTGCTCCATTGGCGTAGGCTGCAACAAGACGGTCGCAAAGATCGCAAGCGAG
This sequence comes from Collinsella sp. AM16-21, assembly GCF_003471905.1. NCBI lineage: Bacteria > Bacillati > Actinomycetota > Coriobacteriia > Coriobacteriales > Coriobacteriaceae > Collinsella > Collinsella sp. AM16-21. The sequence continues at coordinate 851 of NZ_QRKJ01000010.1, read as the reverse complement.
CGGGATAAGCCGTTTGGGCTGACCATCGTGCGCCCCGGAACCGAGCAGCGCTTTTTGGCCGCGCTGCCGGTATCTGCCATGAGCGGCATCGGGCGCTCGGCCGAGGAGCGACTGCGCCGCATGCGCATCTACACGCTCGGCGAGCTATCACGTGCACCGGAATCCACCTTGGCCTCTATTTTTGGCGTCAACGGCGAACGCATGCGCCAGCGTGCGCTGGGACTCGAAATCTCCGAAGTCACGAGTCTCGATGAAGGGCGCGAGGTCAAGTCGGTCAGCAATGAACGCACCTTTGCGAAAGATTTGACTGAGCGCGGGGACATCGAAGCGGCGATTGCGCTGCTGGGTGAGTCGGTTGGACGCCGCCTGCGCCGTCAGGGACTGACGGGCGGCACGGTAACGCTCAAGCTCAAGTATTCGTATGGAAGCGGGCGTACGGCACAGCGCCGGCTGCCTCATCCGACCGACGATGAGAACATCTTCGTGGCCGTGGCGCTCGAGCTACTCGACAACATCTGGCAGGAAGGCATGCATGTTCGCTTAGCAGGCATCGGTATGAGCGACTTCGACCACCAAGGCGGCATCCAGACCGACCTGTTCTGCGAAGTCGACGACCGCGGAGCCCAATCGAGCGACCGTCGCGACCTCTCCGTCGCGATCGATGCCGTCCGAGACAAGTTCGGCGACACCGCCCTATCCTTCGGCCGCCAATCCCGCTTCAGCGATTAACCGCCTTTGAGCAAAAAGAAAGCCGGGCAGGTACGGAAAACCGCAACTGCCCGGCAAAATGCGCGAGGCTAACTAAGGCTTATAGGACAAAATGTGTGTCCCGATAGAACATCCGTTTCCAT